>NZ_JBSKHQ010000004.1:0-208684 GCF_057128665.1 Zestomonas ipomoeae | reverse complement strand
CCAGCCTCCAGTCGAGTACGAGAAGGCAACCGCCTGAAATCCCCTATTCGGGTGTCCACTAAAACTTGACCACGACACAGACCACTACCATCGGTTACTTCACAGAGCCGGCCGATGGCGCCCGCGCAATCGTAGCTGAACTGCACATCCTCATCGGAGCCAGGATAGTCGATGCTCGTCACCCGATTGAGGGCGTCATAGCCGTAGCTGGTCGCTATCCCACGCGCATCCCGGCGGTTGATCAGGTTGCCGGCGGTATCGTAGGTGTAGGTCAGGGTGCCGCGGTCGGGGGAAGCCTCCGAGAGCCGGTTACCGAGATCGTCATAGGCATAGGTCGTCACTGCCTGATTGGGCGTGGTGACCTGGGTCAGGCTGCCGTTGACGTCATAACCGTAGTGGGTGGTGCCAGCCAGCACGTCGGTGGTCTTGAACAGTCGGTTCAGGCTGTCGTACTCATGGGTGGTCGGTTGCAGCGAACCGTTGGCGCTGTTGTTAGGGGCGGTCTCGGCGAGCAGATTGCCGAGGGCGTCGGAGACTCTCAGGGTCAGGCTGGTGCGACTGGCGTCAATCGCCGCGGCAACGCTTTGTACGCGATTGCGAATGTCATAGCTGTAGCTGACACCTCGGACCTGAGTGCCATCCGGATTGAACACCTCTTCGCTGGCGCGGTTGCCTCGGGAGTCATAGGCGTAGCGGACCTGATTACCCATGGAGTCGGTAACGGTGCGCAACTTGCGTGCGGCGTCGTAGGTGTAGGTGAGTACCGCCCCATCAGGCTGCGTCACCGACGCAATGGCACCGAATGCGGTGTAGCGATAGTCAGTGGCGCGTCCCTCTGTGCCAGCGGCGGCCTGGACCACGCGACTCACTCGACCCAAGGCATCGTAGGTGTAGGTGGTTTCCAGGCCGTTGGGGTCGGTAATACGACCCACTCGGCCGGCGGCATCGTAGCCATCGAAGCGTGTCACCTGGCCCAAGGCGTTGGTGGTGGATTGGAGCTGACCACAACGTCCGCCCGTGTTGCAGGCGTAATACTCCAGCCGGGTGACGTCGGCGGTATCCGTTCGCGGCCCGTCAAGCGACGCAACCTGGCCCTGCTCGTTGTAGGCAAGGCTGATGGAACGCGACACCGGTTCGCCGGAGGGGCTGTATCCGGATTGGCTTATGACGGTGGGCAGCCTGGGGAAACGGCCGTCGCCATAGCTGATAAGAACACGCTTGGTTTGCCCGGCATACACACTCGGGCTTTCGATCAGCGTTGGCAGATCGGCGTCAGCGCTCAGATATTGATACGTCGTAGTACGTTGCTGGGCGGTACCTGCTGCTTCGGTTTGGCTGGTACGGTGGAAGTCGTCGTAGGTATAGGTGGTTTTCACGCCGCGTTCGTCGGTGCGCGAGGTGAGACGCCAATAAGGATCGTACGTGCGCGAGCGGGTGCCGGCGGGGTCGACTTCCTTGTGAACCACTCTGGGTACGGCAGAGGGGGTGGTGAAGTGGTATACGGTCGCGGCGCCGCCGGCATCGGTTACGGTCGTCGTGCCGTCCGCGTTATAGCTGAAGGTGTGCCGTTCCATACCGCCCGCATGTTCGGAAAGAACCGCGCGACCCAGCTCGTCATAAGCAAAGGTGCTGTAGCGTTCGCCATCGAGAGAGATGCCCGTCAGGTGGCTGGGTAGATTCGGCGCCTCATAGTGGTAGGTGCGCACGCTGCCATCGGGATAGGTGACCTGCGCGAGCTGGCCGTCGTTGTAAGCATACTGCACGCTGCGGCCGAGATCGTCGGTAACCGCAATTAGCTTGTCGGTTGCGTCATAGCTGAATTCGAGGCTATGGCCAAACGGCCCGGTGACCCGGCTGAGGCGCCTTTGGTCGTAGCTCAGAGTCGTTATCAGACCCGATGCAGATTCCTGGCGTAATAGGCGGCCATAAGCATCGAAGACTTCCCGCGCACCGGACGGATGCGTCAACACCCATTCCTTACCGCTCAACCGGAGCTGTTTGCCGGAGGCGTGGGCCGAGACATAGACATTGGTGACCACTCTGCGCAATTCCTCCCAGTGGCCACTCCCCCAGCCGATTGCCCTGGGTGCCCCACCAGCCAAATACAGGTAGGTGTCGTAAGACTGGGTCCAACCCCCGCCTAGCGCGGTCTTGGTTTGGTTTAGTTGTAGAGAATTATAGGAACGCCTGAAGTAAAGACCTGATCCAGCTTCCAGATCTGGAAAATCTTCCTCGGTTTCATGCTTATTGCCCGTGGACGGATTACAGGGGTTGGCCCGCTGGGGATTTCGATCTTTATCACATGGTACGTTGATGATGCTTGATGTAATGCTGCCCAAAGTTTGGTTCCAACAGCCTTTCGCAACTAGAACGTTACCGTTTCCAGCAGGATCCTGAAGTTGCGGTATGTGTTGCCAGCCGAGGGACGCATAGTTGGCAGGACAAATTGGACGCGCATAGCGATAAGCCGTGGCTGAAATATTGCTTATTGAGGGATTGCGGCTAGGGCAGTCTTTCTGTACCGCGTAGTTCCTCTGGAACTGCAATCCGCCCATCCAGAACGTCATGTACTCCTGCCCCACCCCTCCCTACTTTAGCGGGGTGTAGAAACCATCCCGAGGATGGCGAAGCAGTGGTTTTGCACCCGCTTTGTGAGTAGTAGCTGATGATATTTTGGGCTGCCGCTTCTTCGTTATCGTATGGCCCCCCGGGAGTATAGGGTACTGTATATACCCAGGGACCAATCTCTGCCTTCACCGGCGGCACACGGTAAAGGCGCGAGTTTGAGCTTTGCAGATAAGAAAACTGCAACTTCTCATGCATTTCCGTCGTATCGTTACCAAGGTCCTTGTCAGGCATGCCGCGCAGGGCCGCCTCCGCCTCACCCAAACTATTGAATTTCTGAGAAATGCCCGTGACGGTGTATTGCCAAAGCGAGTCATTGGATGCACCTTGTACGCCCAACGGTAGTAATCCAGCACATAGAGTCAGCCCGACAAAGAAGCTGCGCAGAGCATTTCGACTGTTTAAGAGAAGGCGGTCGTACATATGACGTCCTTGTGCTTATTAAGTGGCGTTTTGGAAGGGGTTCATAAGAGGCGCCACTGTATACATGAAAACCCCGCGCGAGTCTCGCTATATAGGCGGCTAAATTGCTCAGGATCTCACTGCCGATAGCAGGCCGAAGATAAGTAACGGCGCCGGCAGAGATGCGGTCATTACCAGCGGTAGTACGCATCCCACAGCTTGTTACGGAACTTGTTGGTCGGGTCGACCTTCTTCTTCAGCGCGAAGAACTTTCCGGCATCAGGATACGCGGCAAGAAACTGGTCGTGGCTGGCGTGGATCTGGTAGGGCAGGTAGTAGCGGCCGTCGGCGGCGATGGCGACGTCGATCAGTTCGCGGGTCCATTGGGCTACTTCGGCCTAGTCCGCTTCGCTGGTGCCCTGTCGGTAGTAGAGCACGAGGGCGAAGGTGTCGCCGCGGGCCCAGGCCAGCAGGGTACCGGGGTCGGCCTTGGCGTGGCGGATGGAGATATTCGCCAGCTTCACCCGGTGCCTTTCGAGCACTGCCTGCATGCCCGCGACGAACTCTTCCAGCCGCGCTTCCGGCACGAAGTACTCTTGAAGCACATAGCTGTAGCCAGCGCCGGAAATGGGCATCAGCTCGGCCACGTCGAGGCTTGCCTCGTGGTTGCGCCATTGCACTTGCGCGCCTTTGAACAGCAGCGGATCGATGGCCGCTTCGCGCAAGCGAGTGCCGCTCTTGCTGGTCGCCAGACCGAGGCCCGCGCGCATCGCCGTGTAGCTGCGGCCGGCCGGTACCAGTACCAGCCGCTCCTCCACCGTCAACGGCGCCCCGCTGCGTACGTAGGAAACGGTGCGCACGGTGTCGAAGTCGTCGGTGTAGAGAATGCCGTTGTGCATCACCAGGTCCGGATTGCCGCGCACGTGCTCATCGAAGAAGCGCCGGTAATCGGCGAGCGGCATTACCTGGGTCTCGCGAGCGAGCTTGCTGTTGTCAGTGAGCGCCAGGGTGGCGTCGACGATCACGCCGAGCCCGCCATAGCCACCAATGGCGCCGTAGAACAGTTCGCTGTTCTGCGTCGGGCTGGCCTCCACCAAGCTGCCATCGGCCAGTACCAGTCGTATCGAGCGTACCGCCAGTACTATCGGGCCCTGGCCGACGTAGCGGCCATGTGCATTGACGCTGAGGGCGCCACCGACGGTGAAGTTGGCGTAGGACTGCATGATTTGCGGCGATAGCCCGTAGGGGTCGATGTACTCCAGAACCTCGCGCCAGGTGATGCCGGCCTGCACGCGGATCTCCCGGCGTTCGGCGGAGAATTCCAACACCTCGTCGTAGTCGCGCATGTCCAGTTGCAGTGCGCCATCGGTGGCGGTCTGGCCGCCCATGCTGAAGCGACCGCCGCCAATGGCGATTGGCCCGGAATGCGACCGGATCGCCTCGACGATCTGTTCCAACCGGGTAGGCGCGAGCACCTGGCTGACAAGAATCGGATTGAGCCCGGTCACGTCGTTGACGATCTCGGTGGCTCCCGCCGGCAGGCAGAACAGCAGGGCGGAAAAGAGTACAGCGCGCATAAAACCTTCCTGTTGGCGAATGCGTGAATGGTCAGGGTTGTGGCAGCAGTTCGAGCATGCTCCGGGCATTCGCCGCCACATCCGCCTCGTCCAGATGCTGCGGGTAGTAGCGGCCGTGCATGTAGTCCTCGGCCTGGTCCTGGTAGTGGCGGTCGAACAGCACGCCGCTCTGGCCGACGGGGTTGATGCCGAGGCTGTGGGCGGGGTCGGCGAAGTCGATCAGGCGGCGGGTGGAGGGGCCATAGACGACGCTCCAGGGCGCCGGGCCGATTTTGTGGGAGTAGTTGTTCGGGGTTTCGTGGCTGCCGGGGGCGGGGAAGGGGCCGACGTTGAACAGGCGGTCCAGCGGCTGGCGCTGGCCGAGGGCATGGCCGTGGGTGAGGGTGTGGGCGCGGCCCCAAGTCCATTCGGCGGAGTCATCGCCGAGTTGCTCGCGCAGGTTGGCCAGGGTCGCCTGCCAGGCTTTGCCGAGGGTGTCGGCGCGGGTTTCCTTGGCCGGCGTGGTGCGGTCGTCCCACCAGGGCGAGGCGGGATCGGCGGCCAGGCGCGGCAGGGCGCTGTCGATCACGCGGGTCTGGCGCAGGGTGTCGAAGAAGTCGGCGCCCAGTTCGTCGGCCATGGCGGCTTCGGCGAGGCGGTAAAGCAGTTCGTTGAACAACGTGGCGGCGCGGGAATCCAGGCGGTGGTCGCCGTCCCAGGCCGCCAGTTCTTCCACCAGTGGCTGCTGGTCGGCGCTCGCCGCCTGGCGCAGCTCCGCCAGCAGGGGCGCCAGCACGCGCGGGCCGTAGTCAGTGCCGGTGTCCAGCTGCAGCGCCTGGCTGTTGTGCAGGTCCCACTTCACGCCGGGTTCCGACAGGCGCGCATCGAGACGACGGGCGCGGTCCGGCAGGTTGTAGTAGCCGGGGATTTCGATGCCGCTGGCCGGCACCGGCTGGTGGTTGGCGGAGAGAATGTAGCCGCGGGCCGGGTTCTCTTCCTGCGGGTTGGCGCTGAACGACAGGAAGCCGGGTTTGTCCGCTTCGCCGCTGGCGCCGTCGAGGATGAAGTTGGGGTTCACGCCTTCGGGGCGTAGCGGCAACTGGGCGGCGGCCCACCAGCCGATGTCGCCGGCGGCGTTGGCCCAGACGATGTTGAGCCCCGGCGCCTGGATTTTCTCGGCGGCGGCGCGGGCCTTGGCCAGGGTGTCGGCGCGGTTCAGCTGGTAGAAGCCGTCGAGAATCGGGTTCTCGGTTTCCAGGAAGGCCCACCACATGGCTATCGGCGTCTTGCCGGCGCTGGCACCGAGAGCGTCATTGACGATCGGCCCGTGGGGCGAGCGGCGCAGGGTCAGGGTGACTGGCTCGCCACCCTTCACCTGGATGGTTTCCTCGCGGGTCTGCAGGTCGACCCAGCGGCCCTGGTACCAGACCTGGCTGGGGTTGTCCGGGTTGACCTTCTCGGCGATCAGGTCGAGGTCGTCGTTCTGGAACATGGTCAGGCTCCAGCCGAACTGGGCGTTGTGGCCGAGCGAGGCGAATGGGTTGAGCGCCTGGTGGTGGCCATAGAGTTCGAAGCCGGGGGCGGATAGCTGCGCCTCGTACCACACCGCCGGCACGGCGAAGCGGATATGCGGGTCGCCGGCCAGCAGCGGCTTGCCGCTGGCGGTGCGGTTGCCGGCGATGGCCCAGGCGTTGCTGCCTTCGAACTGCGGCAGGCCGGCCTCTTCCAGCGCCGCCTGGCTGAGCCGGGCGAGGGTGCCGAGGTCGCGCCAGTCGCCGGCGGCCAGGCGCGGGGCGAGCACGCCTTCGGGCTTCCAGTCGAGGTCGAACAGCGCCAGGTAGTCGGGTCCCAGTTCGTCGCGCACGTAGGTCAGCACCGGCTCGGTACGGAAGGCGGCGGCGAAGCTGTAGGCCATGTAGCCGCCGACGCTGATGCAATCCTCGATGGTGAAGGGGCGTTTGGCGATGCCCAGCAGGTCGAACTCCAGCGGCGCGGGGTGGCTGGCCTGGAACTGGTTGATGCCGTCCAGATAGGCCTGCAGCGCCTGGTTGGCCGGGCTGGAAAGGTCCAGGCGCGCGGCGTAGGCATCGGCGTGGGCGCGAATGCCGAGGGTGCGGAACAGCCGGTCGGTTTCCACCAGCGAGGGGCCGAGGATTTCCGCCAGCTCGCCACGGGCCAGGCGGCGCAGCAGCTCCATCTGGAACAGCCGGTCCTGGGCGTGCACATAGCCGAGGGCGCGATAGAGGTCGGCCTGGTTCTGCGCGCGGATATGCGGCACGCCGCGCTCGTCGTAACGCACGCTGACCGGCGCCTGCAAGCCGGCGAGGGAAGCCTCTCCGTCGCGTTGCGGCTGCTTGCCATGCAGATACCAGGCGGCGCCGCCCGCAGCGAGGGCGACAGCGACGGCCAGGACGGTCAGGGTGCGTTTCATCGGGAATTCCTTGTTGTTATCGGTGGCAGGATTTTGCGCAGCGGCATTACCGCTGGCATTGACCGAATGCGTGAGTGCTGCAAGTCTTCGGTCAATCCGAGGACCGCCGATGATCGACAACGCCCCGCTGACCCATTCCGCCACCCTGCGCCGCCTGCTCTACGAGGCGCTGGGCGAACTGGGCCTGGACCCCACCGACGTCTACCGCCGCGCCTACCAGGGCATGCCGCTGACACCGCCGCTACTGGAGAGCCGCGAGGAGCACGACAACGCGCCGCTGTTCTGGCAGGCGTTGGCCCGGCTCAGCGGCGACGCCGATATCGGCCTGCACCTGGGCGAGGCGATGAAGCCGCGCCTGCTGGATGTGGTCGGCTACCTGCTGCTGGCCAGCCGCGACCTGCGCCAGGGCCTGGAAAGCTTCGTGCGCTTCCAGCACATCATTTCCGGCGGTTTTGCCGCACGGCTGGAGGAAACGGGCGATACGGCGCGGCTGATCATCGACCTGAACTACCGCGGCTTCGACTCGCTGCGCCAGCAGATGGAATGCCTGGCGTTGCTGTTCTGCAAATTGCTGGCGCTGCTCAGCGACGATGAATTCCGCCTGCTCGGCGTCGACTTCCGCCACACCGCGCCACGCCGGCTGGACGAGCACCGCCGGCTGCTGGGGCTGACGCCACGCTTCGGCCAGCCCCATGACGCGCTGATCTTTCCCGTCGACTTGCTGGCGCGACCATCGCGCACCGCCAATCCCAGCCTGTTCGCCCTGCTCGGCCGGCACGCCGAGGAGCAGTTGGCGGAGTTGCAGGGCAACCAGTTGCTCGGCCGTCTGCGCTACCTGCTCGACCGCCGTCTGGGCCGCGAACCCATCGACCTGGCGACCTGCGCCGCCGCGCTGGGCATGAGCGGCGGCGCCCTGCAACGCCACCTGGCGGCCCAGGGCAGCAGCTTTCGCGCCGCGCTCGAAGGGGTGCGGCGCGAGCGCGCGCAGGCGCTGCTCGGCCAGGGCCTGGCCATTCGCGAAGTGGCGCGGGCTTGCGGCTTCGCCGAGCTGTCGCCGTTCTACCGGGCCTTCCGGCGCTGGAGCGGGTACACGCCACAGGCCTACCAGCGGTTGCTGCGGGGTTAGCCGGGGTCATTCTTCAGGCGCAGCGACGGCGCCTGGCGGATTGCACCCGCCCTACGTGCGCCAGCCAATGGCAGGTCGTGGCGGGTCAGGGCGCCGGTGTTTGCCACTGGCAGTAGCAGCCCACCGCCAGGGTATTGCCCAGGCTGACCTGGCGACCCTCGGTCAGGGCTTGCAGCACCGGCTCGATGAAGCTGTTGCTGGCGTTGCAGGTCAGCCCCTCGCTGTAGGGGCCGAAGTAGGCCAGTCGGCCGTCCTTGTCCCAGATGCCTACGGCCGGGCTGGCCGGCAGTTGCTCGCTGCCCGGCAGCTCGATCGGCTGCAGGGCGCTCAGCGCCGTCGGTAGCTGGCTGTGGCTACCGGGCTTGCGCACCACATGAAAGCTCACGCCCAACGGCGCATAGCGTTCGATCAGCTCGGCCAGGTGCTGCTGGTTGCCGACGTTGCACGGGCAGGCCGGGTCCCAGAAGTGCACCAGGCGGATCGGCCCCGGACCGGCCAGCTCCGCCGGCAGCCGTAGCCGGTCGCCGGAAAAGAACGCCGCGCGCTCATCGAACGGGCGCAGGTAACGCGTCTGGTACCACTGGTAGGCAGCCAGCAACGCGCCCAGCCAGAGCAGACCGAACAGGCAATACAGCAGGTTCTTTTGACGCGACGACATGGCGGACAGCGGACGGAAAAGGGCGCCTAGCTTGCCATGTCGCGCCCGGCGGCAGAATATCGACAGCTTTCGACGTGCCGGGAGGACCCCGGCCGGATCTTTGTGAGACAACGGAAAGCCTTATGCCAGAGCCCTTCGAGCCCGATTCCCTGCGTGCCAGCCTGCGACCCTTGGCCGCAGCGCAAACACCCCCGGAGATGGCCGCCTACCAACGCTACTACGGCCTCGACATGGCCAGCCGCCACGCCGAGCTCGATAGCCGCCTCGGCTGCTTCCAGGCCGCCGGCCAGCCGCTCGCCGTGCAGCTCTGGAGCCCGCCGCAGCCGGTCGCCAGCCTGCTGTTGCTGCATGGCTACTACGACCACATGGGGTTGTACCGGCATGTGGTGGACTGGGCGCTGGGCATGGGCTTCGCGGTGCTCGCCTGCGACCTGCCCGGCCATGGGCTGTCCGGCGGCGCGCGCGCCAGCATCGATGACTTCGGCGACTACCAGGCGGCGCTCCAGGGCCTGTTCGCCGAGGCAACCGCCCTCGACCTGCCGAAGCCCTGGCACCTGTTCGGCCAGAGCACTGGCGGCGGCATCCTGCTCGATTACCTGCTGACTGGCGAGCCGCGCCCGGAGCTGGGCGAAACCATTCTGCTCGCCCCACTGGTACGACCGCGGGCGTGGGGCTGGTCGAAGTTCAGCTACCGGGTGCTCAGCCCCTTCGTCGAGTCGATCCCGCGGCGCTTCAGCGATAACTCCAACGACGCCGAATTCATCGAGTTCGTACACAAGCTCGATCCGTTGCAGCCGCGCACCCTGCCGACCGCCTGGGTCGGCGCCCTGGCGCGCTGGATACCGCGCATCGAAGCGGCGCCGCGCAGCAACCGCAGCCCACTGGTGGTCCAGGGCGACGACGACATGACGGTGGATTGGCCGCACAACCTGACGGTGGTTCAGCAGAAGTTTCACGCCCCGGAGATCTTCATGTTGCCGAGCGCCAGGCATCACCTGGCCAACGAACTCGCAGACACCCGCCGCCGCTACTTCGCCTTTCTCAGCGAGCGCCTGGCTGCCCGATAGCTCAACCGGATGGCCTGGGCGTGCGTGCCGCAGGGCCGCGCTTCGCGCGCATGGCCCGGGCAAGCAGCCCATTCGCAGGTTGCGGTTGAGGGACGAAGTCCCGAAGCCCAACGGAGGGGAGGCGCGCCGTACTGTTCTGGGCGGAGCGCCTTAGATGCCCTGCTGCCCCGGCGCCAGCTGGTCGGCGCTTTGGCCCACCGCCAGCCCCATGCGCAGGGCCTTCAGCGCAGCCTGGTAGTAGGCCTGGCCGACGGTGGACTGGGCGAACTCGACGAACTCGTCCAGCTCCGGATCGGAAAGATCGCGATAGACGTGCAGCAAGGTGTTATCCAGGTCGCCGTCGATCTGCGCCACCAGACGCATGCGCTGCCCTTGCAGCAATCCTTCCGCCTGCCCGCCGCCGAGCAGGCCGGGCATCATCTGGCTGAGGCTGTCGGCGGCCACCCCGGCCAGTGCCAGGCTGACTTCGGCGCCCGCCTCGGCGGCCGGCAGCGCCTGGGCCAGGTGGCGGATCAACAGACGCCGGGTCGCTTCGGCCTCGATGCGCGGCAGGCCGTTGGCATAGCGCGCCAGTTGGTCGCTGCGGGTGGCCAGGGTCTCGGCGGCGACGATCTTGCGTCCCAGCGGCGACTGGAAGAACGCCAGCGCCGGACGCGGGTCGTCGAGCGCCTGGCGCAGGCCGAACAATGCACGCTGATCGATGGCCTGGGCAGAGAAGCGGCGATTGCTGTTATCCACCAGCGCCTGGTACAGCGCCGGCGGCAAACTGTCGCGGTAGCGCTGCTGGGCAGCGGCCAGCGCGTCGCGGAAATGCGCGCGCTGCTCGGTCCAACCGGCGGCCTGGTAGAGGCGTTGGTAGTCGTCGCCGAGCGCCGGCCAGGCGAGCAGCAGAGCGAGGGAAAGCAGTAGAGCGCGCATAACGGGGTCCAATGGGCAGAACGGCTATTGTCGTGGGGCGGGCGAGGGCTTGTCGAGTGACCGCTCGCGGCCGCAGAATGCGCCGCCTTCCTTGAGGTCCCACCCTCCATGCACCCCCTGATCGATCACCTGGCCGAGCGCGGCTGGGCCCAGCAAGCGGACTTCCTGCCCCAGGTTCTGACCCGCGAACTGGCCCTGGAGTGCCGCGCGCGCGCGGCCGCCGGGGAATTCAGCCCGGCCGGCATCGGCCGCGGACCGGCGCAGCAGGTGCGCGAGGGCATTCGCGGCGACCGCATTCTCTGGCTGGAGCCCGGTCAGTCCGCCGCCTGCGACCGCTACCTGGAGGCCATGGAGGAACTGCGCCAGACCCTCAATCGCCACTTGTTCCTCGGCCTGGAGGATTTCGAGTGCCACTTCGCCTTCTACCCGCCGGGGGCGTTCTACCAGCGCCACCTGGATCGTTTCCGCGATGACGATGCGCGCACCCTCTCGGTGGTGCTGTACCTGAACCCGGACTGGCAGGCCGATCAGGGTGGCCAGCTGCGCCTCTATCTGGAGGACGGCCGGGGCGGCGAGACGGCCCTGGATATCCTGCCGGAAGCCGGCCGACTGGCCTGCTTTCTCTCCGCCAGCATGCCCCACGAGGTGTTGCCGGCGACCCGCGAACGGCTGTCGCTGACCGGCTGGTTCCGCCGCCGCCCGAGCAGCCCGCTGGCGCTGCCGACGCTCGGAGAGGCTGGCTAAGCCGGATGGCGGCGTCGACAATGCACCGATGTCCCGCGCGAGGTTCGCCATGCACAAGATCCTGATCAGCCGCTGCCTGCTCGGCCAACCGGTGCGCTACGACGGCGGCGCCCACGGCCCGTTCGACCTGCTCCGGCAATGGCAGACGGAGGGAAGGGTGGTGCCGCTCTGCCCGGAGGTCGCGGGCGGCCTGCCCACGCCGCGTGCGCCGGCGGAAATTCCCGGCGGCCAGGGCGGCGCGGTGCTCGACGGTTTGCGCCCGGTGCTCACCGACGCGGGTGAGGACGTCACCGAGGCTTTCGTCGCCGGCGCCCAGATCGCCCTGCGCCTGGTGCGCGAGCACGGCATCCGCCTGGCCGTGCTCAAGGCCCGCAGCCCGTCCTGCGGCAATCGCGAGAACTACGATGGCAGCTTCAGCGGGGTGAAAGTCGCAGGCGAAGGCGTCACCGCCGCTGCCCTCAAACGCGCCGGAGTGCAAGTGTTCAGCGAAGAGGAACTGCCCGCCGCCGCCGCAGCGCTGGCGGCGTTGGAAAGCCAAGCCTAGGCGTAGGCCAACGGGTTGCTTCGTGTAGGGGCGAATTCATGCGCCTGACGGCGTCGAGCCAGGCGAATAAATTCGCCCCTACAAACGTACCTGCAAATGAAAAGGGAGGCCGAAGCCTCCCTTTTTCTTTCCCGCCGTTCGCGCTTAGAACAGCACGCGGCTACGGATGGTGCCATGCACCTGCTGCAGCTTCTCCAGCGCCAGGTCGGAGTACTCGGCGTCGACGTCGATCACCACGTAGCCGACCTTCTCGTTGGTCTGCAGGTACTGGCCGGAGATGTTGATGCCGTTGTCGGCGAACACCTTGTTGATCTCGCTCATCACGCCCGGCACGTTGGCGTGGATGTGCAGCAGGCGGTGCTTGCCAGGATGCGACGGCAGCGCCACCTCGGGGAAGTTGACCGAGGACACCGAGGTGCCGTTGTCGCTGTACTTGACCAGCTTTTCCGCCACTTCCAGGCCGATGTTGGCCTGCGCCTCGATGGTCGAGCCGCCGATGTGCGGGGTGAGGATGACGTTGTCGAACTCGCGCAGCGGGCTGACGAACTCCTCGCCGTTGGCGCGCGGCTCCACCGGGAACACGTCGATGGCGGCGCCGATCAGGTGCTCGTCGCGCATGGCCGCGGCCAGGGCGTCGATGTCCACCACGGTGCCACGGGCGGCGTTGATCAGGATGCCGCCCTTCTTCATCGCGCGGATTTCCTTCTCGCCGATCATCCACTTGGTGGCGGGCGTTTCCGGCACGTGCAGGGAGACGATGTCGCACTCGCCGAGCAGCTCGTAGAGGTTGGCGATCTGGGTGGCGTTGCCCAGCGGCAGCTTGGTCACCACGTCATAGAAGCAGACCTGCATGCCCAGGCCCTCGGCCAGTACGGACAACTGGGTGCCGATGGAGCCGTAGCCGATGATGCCGAGCTTCTTGCCGCGGATTTCGTAGGAATTGGCCGCGCTCTTGATCCAGCCGCCACGGTGGCAGGAGGCGTTTTTCTCCGGAATACCGCGCAGCAGCAGGATGGCTTCGGCGAGCACCAGCTCGGCCACCGAGCGGGTGTTGGAGTAGGGCGCGTTGAACACCGCGATACCGCGTTCGCGGGCGGCGTTCAGGTCGACCTGGTTGGTGCCGATGCAGAAGCAGCCGACGGCGACCAGCTTCTTGGCACAATCGAAGACTTCTTCGGTCAACTGGGTACGCGAGCGAATCCCGACGAAATGGGCGTCGGCGATCTTCTCTTTCAGCTCGGCATCGGGCAGGGAGCCGGTGAGGTACTCGATGTTGGTGTAACCAGCGGCCTTGATGGTGTCCACGGCGGTTTGATGGACCCCTTCCAGGAGAAGGAACTTGATCTTGCTCTTGTCGAGAGAGGTCGTCTTGCTCATGTGGGTAACCCGTTGTTCCGAAGAAGTTGGCAGAGGAGCGGACAGCCTGCGCTGACCGGCCCGAAATCGGCTGGCAGGCGCGATTCACGGGGGGCGTATGCTAGCATACGAGCCCCGCGAAACACCCACCCCTGGCAGATGAAGCGTGCTCAGGGTGACCATGAACCGTTCGAGAGTTCCCTAGATGACCAATCCATTGATCGAAGAGCTGAAGACCCTGGTCGAGTCCGGCAAGGTCCTCGCCGACGCCGACTCCCTCAACGCTTACGGCAAGGATTGGACCAAACATTTCGCCCCGGCGCCGCTGGCCATCGTGTTTCCCAAGAGCACCGAGGAGGTCCAGGCCATCGTGCGCTGGGCCAACGAGAAGAAGGTCGCCCTGGTGCCTTCGGGCGGGCGCACCGGGCTCTCGGCCGCCGCTGTCGCCGCCAATGGCGAAGTGGTGGTGGCCTTCGACTACATGAACAAGATTCTCGACTTCAACGCCTTCGACCGCACCGTGGTCTGCCAGCCGGGCGTGGTCACCGCGCAGCTGCAGCAGTTCGCCGCGGACAAGGGCCTGTACTACCCGGTGGATTTCGCCTCCGCCGGTTCCAGTCAGGTTGGCGGCAATATCGGCACCAATGCCGGCGGGATCAAGGTGATTCGCTACGGCATGACCCGCAACTGGGTGGCCGGCATGAAGGTCGTCACCGGCAAGGGCGAGCTGCTGGAACTGAACAAGGACCTGATCAAGAACGCCACCGGCTACGACCTGCGCCAGTTGTTCATCGGCGCCGAGGGCACCCTGGGCTTCGTCGTCGAGGCCACCATGCGCCTGGACCGCGCGCCGACCAATCTCACCGCCATGGTGCTCGGCACGCCGGACTTCGACTCGATCATGCCGGTGCTGCACGCCTTCCAGGACAAGATCGATCTGACCGCCTTCGAGTTCTTCTCCGACAAGGCCATGGCCAAGGTGCTCGGCCGTGGCGACGTGCCGGCGCCGTTCGAGACCGACTGCCCGTTCTACGCGCTGTTGGAAT
Organism: Zestomonas ipomoeae; assembly: GCF_057128665.1. NCBI lineage: Bacteria > Pseudomonadati > Pseudomonadota > Gammaproteobacteria > Pseudomonadales > Pseudomonadaceae > Zestomonas > Zestomonas ipomoeae. Next base: position 194,211 of record NZ_JBSKHQ010000004.1, on the reverse strand, counting down.
TCGAGGCCGCCACCGAGGAGCGCGCCGACCAGGCGCTGGCTACCTTCGAGCATTGCGTCGAGCAGGGCTGGGTGCTCGACGGGGTGATGAGCCAGAGCGAGCAGCAGCTGCAGAACCTGTGGAAGCTGCGCGAGTACATCTCCGAGACCATCAGCCACTGGACCCCGTACAAGAACGACATTTCGGTGACCGTCAGCAAGGTGCCGGCGTTCCTGCACGATATCGACGCCATCGTCGGCCAACACTACCCGGACTTCGAGATCGTCTGGTTCGGCCACATCGGCGACGGCAACCTGCACCTGAACATCCTCAAGCCGCAGAACCTGTCCAAGGACGAGTTCTTCGCCAAGTGCGCCAGCGTCAACAAGTGGGTGTTCGAGACGGTGCAGAAGTACAACGGCTCGATTTCCGCCGAGCACGGGGTGGGCATGACCAAGCGTGACTACCTGACCTACAGCCGCTCGGAAGCCGAGATCGCCTACATGAAGGCGATCAAGCAGGTGTTCGACCCCAACGGCATCATGAACCCCGGCAAGATTTTCCCGGTTTGATCGGCATCGCCCAGCCGCGCACAGCATTCCCGTGAGGAGTCACCCATGAGCTACCAGCACCAGTACGTCGATGGCACACCGATCCACTATCCGCTGGGCAAGGTGGTGTGCATCGGCCGCAATTACGCCGAGCACGCCAAGGAACTGAACAACCCGTTGCCGAGCGAACCCCTGCTGTTCATCAAGCCCGGCAGTTGCGCCGTGAGCCTGGAAGGCGGCGTGGCCATTCCCGAGGACCGCGGCGCGGTGCACTACGAGGCGGAAATCGCCGTGCTGATCGGCAAGCCGCTGTCGCGCACGCCAGGCCGGGAGGAACTGTTGGACGCCATCTCCGGCTTCGCCCCGGCGCTGGACCTGACCCTGCGCGACGTGCAGGCCCGGCTCAAGGATAAGGGCTACCCCTGGGAGATCGCCAAGTCGTTCGACGGCGCCTGCGTGCTGACCCCCTTCGTGCCTCGCGATGCGGTGGAAGACCTGGCCGACCTCGGCATTCGCCTGAGCATCAATGGCGAGCTGCGCCAGGACGGCAACAGCCGCGACATGCTCTATCCGATCCTGGAGATGATCCGCCATGCCTGCGGCCACTTCAGCCTGCAACCGGGCGACGTGCTGCTCACCGGCACCCCCGCCGGCGTCGGCCCGCTGCAACGCGGCGACGCGCTGGAACTGGAACTGGTCGGCCATTCGCGCTTCGAAAGCCGGGTGCTCTGACGCCGGCACAGACGCAAGCCGCCAGTAAAGGAACCTTCACCGGCGGCGGCTACTCTGAGCGCCGTTCCCCTTCGAGGCTCTGTCGATGCCCAAGCACTCACTGCGCCGGCTGCCGATGCACTGGCTGGCCCTGGCCGGCCTGCTGACCGCCGGGGTCGCCCTGGCTGGCTACCAGCACTGGGACGACCGCACCCTGCTGTGGTTCAAGCAACGCAACCTCAGTGCCAGCGAACGTACCGCCAGCGTCTGGCTGCCCGGCTACACGGCTGAAATCCAGGCCAAGGCGCTGCACGGGCTGGACCAGGACGAGACCTCCGGGCTGACCTACAACCCGCGCACCGGCACCCTGTTCGCGGTGACCGGACGCAACCCGCTGCTGGTGGAGCTGTCGCGCGAAGGTGAAATCCTGCGGCGCATCGAGCTGTTCGGCTTCAGCGACCCGGAAGGCGTCGAGGTGCTCGGCGACGGCCGGCTGGCGATCATCGACGAGCGCCGCCACCGGCTCAGCACCTTCAGCCTTGGCAGCGGCGACGAGCCGATCGATGCGGCGCAGCTGGAACCCTTCGACCTCGGCTTCGCCGACGCCGGCAACAAGGGCTTCGAGGGCATTGCCTGGGACGAGCGCCAGCAACGCCTGCTGCTGGCCAAGGAGCGCAGCCCGATGGGCCTGTTCAGCCTGCCGTTCCCCGGCGAAGACGGCGCCGCCGGCGTGCTCGAGGCGCTGTCCACCCGCAACCTGCTGATGCGCGACCTGTCGTCGCTGGCGGTCGATCCGCGCACCGGCCATACCCTGGTGCTGTCCGACGAGTCGCGCCTGCTGCTGGAACTCGACCGCCAGGGCGAACCGATCAGCTTCATCAGCCTGATCGGCGGCAACAACGGTCTCACCGACAGCATCGACCAGGCCGAGGGCGTCGCCATGGACGAACAGGGCAACATCTATCTGGTCGCCGAGCCGAACCTTTTCTACGCGTTCAAGAAGATGCCCCCGAAGGAATGACCCCCATGCCGCCGGGCTGGCACTCTGTGGGGCTTCGTGGGGAGCGCTGCGCGCTCCATGTTGGGCTTCGCTGCGCTCAACGCCAACCTACGGGTTGCGGCTGGCTCTCGTAGATTGCGGCGGGGCGCGTAGCCTTGGGAGCGTAGCGACGAAGCCCAACGGCGGTGCAATTCAGCGCTTGAGGGTTTTCACCCCTTCGCTGGTGCCGAGCAGCAGCAGGTCGGCCGGGCGGGCGGCGAACAGGCCGTTGGTGACCACGCCGACGATGTTGTTGATCTGCTCTTCCAGCTCCATCGGGCTGGCGATCTGCAGGTTGTGCACGTCGAGGATGATGTTGCCGTTGTCGGTGAGCACGCCTTCGCGATACACCGGGTCGCCGCCCAGCTTCACCAGTTGACGGGCCACATGGCTGCGCGCCATGGGGATCACTTCCACCGGCAGGGGGAATGCACCGAGCAGCGGCACCAGCTTGCTGCCGTCGGCGATGCAGATGAAAGTCCTGGCCACCGCGGCGACGATCTTCTCGCGGGTCAGCGCGGCACCGCCGCCCTTGATCAGCTCCAGGCGCTCGTTGGTTTCGTCGGCACCGTCCACGTAGAACTCCAGGCTGTCCACGGTGTTCAGCTCGTACACCGGAATACCGTGGCCCTTGAGGCGCGCGGCGGTGGCTTCGGAGCTGGCCACCGCGCCGTCGAACTCGGCCTTGTGCCGGGCCAGGGCGTCGATGAAGCAGTTGGCGGTGGAGCCGGTGCCGACACCGACGATGCTCTTGCTGTCGAGCTGCGGAAGGATGAAATCGACGGCGGCCTGGGCCACCGCCTGCTTGAGTTGATCCTGGGTCATGCTGGACACCGCACCGAATGGGAAAAGGAAGGGGCGAATTATACCCGGTTAGAACGGGAATCCCCCGCGTTGTCGGTGGTCCTGCGATGAAACCATGGGGTAGACTCGACAGCCCCCTGCCAGTCTGCCGCGATAGCCACGATGCTCGAACACTACGTCAAGAAGATCCTCACCTCGCGCGTCTACGACGTCGCCGTGGAAACGCCCTTGCAGCCCGCCCGACAGCTCTCCGAACGCCTCGGCAACCAGATTCTGCTCAAGCGCGAAGACCTGCAGCCGGTGTACTCCTTCAAGATTCGCGGCGCCTACAACAAGGTGTCGCAGCTCACCGAGGACGAGAAGGCGCGCGGGGTGATCGCCGCCTCCGCCGGCAACCATGCCCAGGGCCTGGCGCTGGCAGCCAGGGAGCTGGGCATCAAGGCGACCATCGTCATGCCGCGTACCACGCCGGAGCTGAAGATCCAGGGCGTGCGTTCCCGCGGCGGCAAGGTCGTGCTGCATGGCGACGCCTTTCCCGAGGCGCTGGCCTACGCGCTGAAGCTGGTCGAGGAAAAGGGCTATACCTTCGTGCCGCCCTACGACGACCCCGACGTGATCGCCGGCCAGGGCACCGTGGCGATGGAGATCCTGCGCCAGCAGCCGGGGCGGCTGGACGCGATCTTCGTGCCGGTGGGCGGCGGCAGCCTGATCTCCGGCATCGCCGCCTACGTCAAATACCTGCGCCCGGAGATCAAGGTCATCGGCGTCGAGCCGGACGACTCCAACTGCCTGCAGGCCGCCATGGCCGCTGGCGAGCGCGTGGTGCTGCCGACCGTCGGCCTGTTCGCCGACGGCGTGGCGGTGGCGCAGATCGGCGCACACAACTTCGAGATCTGCCGCGAATACGTCGACGAGGTGATCACCGTCAGCACCGACGAAATCTGCGCGGCAATCAAGGACATCTACGACGACACCCGCTCGATCACCGAGCCGGCCGGCGCACTGGCGGTGGCCGGGATCAAGAAGTACGTGGAACGCGAGGGCGTCAGCGGACAGACCCTGGTGGCCATCGACTCCGGCGCCAATGTCAACTTCGACCGCCTGCGCCACGTCGCCGAGCGCGCCGAGCTGGGCGAGAAGCGCGAAGCGATCATCGCCGTGACCATCCCGGAGCAGCCGGGCAGCTTCAAGTCCTTCTGCGAGGCGATCGGCAAGCGGCAGATCACCGAGTTCAACTACCGCTACCACACCGACAAGGAAGCGCACATCTTCGTCGGCGTGCAGACCCACCCGGACACCGACCCCCGCGCGGCACTGGTGGCCAACCTGCGGGAGCAGGGCTTCCCGGTCCTCGACCTGACCGACAACGAACTGGCCAAGCTGCACATCCGCCACATGGTCGGCGGCCATGCGGTGCGGGTCAGCGACGAGGTGGTCTACCGCTTCGAATTTCCCGAGCGGCCGGGCGCATTGTTCAACTTCCTCAACAAGCTCGGCGGACGCTGGAACATCTCCATGTTCCACTACCGTAACCACGGCGCCGCCGACGGTCGGGTGGTCGTCGGCCTGCAGGTGCCGGCGGGCGAGCGCCACCTGATCCCGCAGGCGCTGGACGAGATCGGCTACCCGTACTGGGACGAGAGCGACAACCCGGCCTACCAGCTGTTCCTCGGCTGAGTCGAATGCGCATCCTGCTGGTCGGTGCCAGCGGCTTTATCGGCCGGCACCTGCTGGCGGCGCTGCACGCCGCCGGCCATGAGCTGGTAGCCACCGCCCGGCGGGTGCCCACCGACAGCCTGCCTGGCGTCGAATGGCGAGCACTGGACCTGGCACATTTGGCTGAGCAACCCGACTGCTTTACCTGGCCGGACGGCATCGAGCTGCTGATCAACGCCGCCGGCGTGCTCGGCAGCGATGCGAACGAGCTGGCCCTCATCCAGGATCAGGGCACGCGCCGGCTATTCGACCTGGCTGCGGCCCAGGATGCGCGGGTGCTGCAGATTTCCGCGCTCGGCGCCGGCGATCAGACGGATATTCCTTTTCTCGCCAGCAAGGCGGCCGCCGACGAGTATCTGCTCGGCCTCGGCATTCCCGCGGTGGTGCTGCGCCCGTCGCTGATCCTCGGCGAGGGCGGCGCTAGTAGCGCCTGGCTGGCGCGGCTGTCGCCCTGGCCGCTGATTCCGCTGCTGGATACCCGCGCACGGGTGCAGCCATTGCACGTGCAGGACCTGGTCGGCGCGGTGCTGGCGCTGCTGCGCCACTGGCCGGAACAGCCAGCCGTGCTTCCGCTGGTGGGTCCCGAGGCCATGACCCTGCCGGCGCTGATCGACCGCCTGCGTGCCGCCCAGGGCTGGCGGGCGGCTCGCTATCTGCACGTACCAATCGCGCTGACCGCACTCGGTGCGAAGCTGGGCGACCGGCTGGGCTGGCGCGCATTGAACAGCCAAACCCTGCGCATGGCCCGGCGCGACAACCTGGCGGATTCGCAACCGCTGCTGCAATGCTGCGGCTACCGAGTCGCCCCGCTGGCGGCCCGCCTGCGCCACTGGCCGCCGCGCAGCGCCAGCGTTGAGGCAGCGTTGCGCCCCGTGCTGCTGGCGAGCCTGGCGCTGGTCTGGCTGGGCACCGCGCTGGTCTGCCTCGGCCCCGGCTATGCCTGGGGCCTGCGCATCATGGCCGAGGCGGGCGTCAGCGGCTGGCCGGCGAGCCTGGCGGTGGTCGGCGGGGCGCTGCTCGATGGCGCGCTCGGCATCGGCCTGCTGCTGCGCCGCTGGCGACGCCAGGCCCTGCGCGCACAACTGGCGCTGATGTTCGGCTACACGTTGCTGATCAGCCTGCTACTGCCGCACTACTGGCTAGACCCCTACGGCGCGGTGACGAAGAATCTGGTGCTGATGGCGGCCAGCCTCTGGCTGCTGTGGAGCGAGCCCGCCCTGAAGGGAAATCGATGAGCCTGTACCTGATCCTCAAAACCCTGCACATCCTCTCCTCGACCCTGCTGTTCGGCACCGGACTCGGCTCGGCCTACTACGCCCTGCGAGCCTGGCGCAGCGGCAACCTGCAGGTGATCGCGGTGACCTTCCGCCACCTGGTCACCGCCGACTGGCTGTTCATCGCCACCACCGCAGTCTTCCAGCCCCTCAGCGGCCTGGCCCTGGTGCACCTGGCCGGTTGGCCGCTGAGCCAGCCGTGGCTGCTGTGGAGCCTGGGCCTCTATGTGCTGGCCGGCGCCTGCTGGCTGCCGGTGGTCTGGCTGCAAATCCGCGTGCGCGACATGGCCGAGCAGGCTCTGGCGAGCGGCGGCGAGCTGTCTCCGCTGGCGCACCGCTACATGCGCCTCTGGTTCGTCCTCGGCTGGCCGGCGTTCGTCGCTTTTATCGCGATATTCTTTCTGATGGCGGGCAAGCCGGTTTGAACCGCGCGCGTCTGTATTGGCTGCTGGCATGGCTGGCGATGCCCTTGGTCATCGGAGCGGAAATGGGCGATACCGCTGTCTTTGGCTCACTGGATGCGTTCTCAATCAGCATTATCGGCGGCGACTACTCATCGTACGGACTGGACGAGAGCCTAGAATGGCTGCTGCCCCTGCTCTGGCTGTGTCTGACCGCCAGCCTTGCGCTCTCTCGGCATCGCACGCTGCCCGTACTGGGCGCCAGCCTGTTGCTGGGATTACAAGGCTGGGTGGTGCTGATGGTAAACGACTCATTGCTCTGGACCACGGCAACGCTACTACTGCTGCCTGCTGAGATCGTGCCGCTGAGCGGTCTGCTGCTGGCCATGCGCCAGCCTGCCCGTTAGACGGAACCATCCGATGGGGCTGGCGCAGCACACCGAATTGTTGCCGCCGGCCCACCGCCACATGCGTCTCTGGTTCGCCCTCGGCTGGTCGGCGTTCGTCGAGGGGCCTGTAGGGGCGAATTCATTCGCCCAATCGGGCCGCCAGGCGAATGGCCCGGATTTCCGTCAGCGCAGGGAAATCACCGGCCAGCCGCGCTTTTCCGCCTCGGCACGCAGGATCGGGTCGGGATCGACCGCCACCGGGTGGCTGACCCGCTCCAGCAGCGGCAGGTCATTGCGCGAATCGCTATAGAAGTGGCTGCCCTCCAGGTCGAGGCCGTTCTCGTCCAGCCAGCGCTCCAGCCGCGTGACCTTGCCCGCCTGGTAGCAGGGCACATCGGTGGTGCGCCCGGTGTAGCGGCCATCGACCATCTCGCACTCGGTGGCGAGCAGTGTATCGATGCCCAACCGTGCGGCGATCGGCGCGGTGACGAAGCGGTTGGTGGCGGTGATGATCAGCAGCTTGTCGCCGGCGGCGCGGTGCTGTTCGATCAGCTCCAGTCCCTTGGCGAGCACGATGGGCTCGATGCAGTCGCGCATGAACTCGCGGTGCCACTGGTCGAGTTGGGCCCTCTCGGTGCGCCCGAGGATTTCCAGGCTGAAGTTGAGGTAATCCTGGATGTTCAGGCGCCCCGCCAGGTAGTCCTCGTAGAAGGCGTCGTTACGCGCCTTGTAGGCCACGCCGTCGAGAATGCCGCGTTCGCAGAGGTAGTCACCCCAGGCGTGGTCGCTGTCGCCGGCAAGCAGGGTGTTGTCGAGATCGAAAAGGGCCAGTCGCACGGATTACCTCAACGCAACGCGGAAAAAGGGTGAGCAGCATAGCGGTTCGCCAGGGCCGCTTGAAGGGCGGCGAAAGCATTGCGTGCCGCGCCGCTGGCCGGCTTTCGGGGGGCCGCCTTTTTGTGGAACAATGCCGTCACATGCGTTTGCGAGGTTGTTCAGCCGTGATCGACTCCGATGGTTTTCGCCCCAATGTCGGCATCATCCTCACCAATGACGTGGGGCAGGTGCTCTGGGCAAGGCGTATCAACCAGGATGCCTGGCAGTTCCCGCAGGGCGGCATCAATGCCCAGGAGTCGCCGGAAGAAGCGCTGTATCGCGAACTGAACGAAGAAATCGGCCTGGAGCAGCAGGACGTTCGCGTTCTCGCCTGCACCCGCGGCTGGTTGCGCTATCGTCTGCCGCAGCGCCTGGTGCGCACCCATAGCCAACCGCTGTGCATCGGCCAGAAACAGAAGTGGTTTCTCCTGCGCCTGCTGTCGGACGAACAGCGGGTGCGCATGGATCTGACCGGCAAGCCGGAATTCGACGGCTGGCGCTGGGTCAGCTATTGGTACCCGCTGGGTCAGGTAGTGACCTTCAAGCGCGAGGTCTATAGACGCGCCCTCAAAGAACTTGCTCCCCGCCTGCTGGCGCGCGACTGACGGAGAAAGCATGCTCAACACGCTGCGTAAGATCGTCCAGGAAGTAAACGCCGCCAAGGACCTCAAGGCGGCGCTGGGCATCATCGTGCAGCGGGTCCGCGAGGCCATGGGCAGCCAGGTCTGCTCGGTCTACCTGCTCGACCCGGAGAGCAACCGCTTCGTGCTGATGGCCACCGAGGGCCTGAACAAGCGCTCCATCGGCAAGGTCAGCATGGCGCCCAACGAGGGCCTGGTGGGCCTGGTGGGCACCCGCGAGGAGCCGCTGAACCTCGAGCACGCCGCCAATCACCCACGCTATCGCTATTTCGCCGAGACCGGCGAGGAACGCTTCGCCTCCTTCCTCGGCGCGCCGATCATCCACCACCGTCGGGTGATGGGCGTGCTGGTGGTGCAGCAGAAGGAAAGCCGCCAGTTCGACGAAGGCGAGGAAGCCTTCCTGGTGACCATGAGCGCCCAGCTCGCCGGGGTCATCGCCCATGCCGAGGCCACCGGCTCGATCAGCGGCCTGGGCAAACAGGGCAAGGGCATCCAGGAAGCCAAGTTCGTCGGCGTACCCGGTGCGCCGGGGGCCGCCGTCGGCAACGCCGTGGTAGTCCTGCCGCCGGCCGACCTGGAAGTGGTGCCGGACAAGACGGTCACCGATATCGACGCCGAGCTGGCGCTGTTCCACAACGCCCTGGAAGGCGTGCGCGAGGACATGCGCAACCTCTCGGCCAAGCTCGCCACCCAGCTGCGCCCGGAAGAGCGCGCGCTGTTCGACGTCTACCTGATGATGCTCGACGACGCCTCCCTCGGCAGCGAGGTGACCAAGATCATCAAGGGCGGCCAGTGGGCCCAGGGCGCGCTGCGCCAGGTGGTCAACGAGCACGTCAAGCGCTTCGAACTGATGGACGACGCCTACCTGCGCGAGCGCGCGGCGGACGTCAAGGACCTCGGTCGGCGCCTGCTCGCCTACCTGCAGGAAGAACGCAAGCAGAACCTGGTGTACCAGGACAACACCATCCTGGTCAGCGAGGAGCTGTCCCCGGCGATGCTCGGCGAGGTGCCGGAAGGCAAGCTGGTCGGCCTGGTTTCGGTGCTCGGTTCGGGCAACTCCCACGTCGCCATCCTCGCCCGCGCCATGGGTATCCCCACGGTGATGGGGGTGGTCGACCTGCCGTATTCGAAGATCGACGGCATTTCCCTGATCGTCGACGGCTACCACGGCGAAGTCTTCACCAACCCCAGCGAGATCCTGCGCAAGCAGTACGCCGAAGTGGTGGAGGAGGAGCGCCAGCTGGCCCAGGGCCTGGATGCGCTGCGCGCGCTGCCCTGCGAGACGCTGGACGGCCATCGCATGCCGCTGTGGGTCAACACCGGCCTGCTGGCCGACGTTGCCCGCGCCCAGGAGCGCGGCGCCGAGGGTGTCGGCCTGTATCGCACCGAAGTGCCGTTCATGATCAACGAGCGCTTCCCCAGCGAGAAGGAACAACTGGCGATCTACCGCGAACAGCTCGCCGCCTTCCATCCGCTGCCGGTGACCATGCGCACCCTGGACATCGGCGGGGACAAATCGCTGTCCTATTTCCCGATCAAGGAAGAGAACCCGTTCCTCGGCTGGCGCGGCATTCGCGTCACCCTCGACCATCCGGAAATCTTCCTGGTGCAGACCCGCGCCATGCTCAAGGCCAGCGACGGGCTGAACAACCTGCGCATCCTGCTGCCGATGATTTCCGGAACCCACGAGCTGGAAGAGGCGCTGCATCTGATCCACCGCGCCTGGGGCGAGGTGCGCGACGAGGGCACCGATGTGCCGATGCCGCCGGTGGGGGTGATGATCGAAGTGCCCGCGGCGGTCTATCAGACCCGCGAGCTGGCTCGCCAGGTGGACTTCCTCTCGGTCGGCTCCAACGACCTGACCCAGTACCTGCTGGCGGTGGACCGCAACAACCCGCGGGTGGCCGATCTCTACGACTATCTGCATCCGGCGGTGCTGCAGGCGCTGACCAAGGTGGTGCTCGACTGCCATGCCGAAGGCAAGCCGGTGAGCATCTGCGGGGAAATGGCCGGCGATCCGTCGGCCGCGGTATTGCTGATGGCGATGGGTTTCGACAGCCTGTCGATGAACGCCACCAACCTGCCCAAGGTGAAGTGGCTGTTGCGCCAGATCAGCCTCGGCAAGGCCCGCGAGTTGCTCGGCCAGTTGATGAAGATGGACAACCCCCAGGTGATCCACAGCACCCTGCACCTGGCCCTGCGCAACCTCGGCCTCGGCCGGGTGATCAACCCCGCCGCGACCATCCAGGCCTGAGCGCCCGGGCGCAAGGCTTCCTCAAGCGAGCGAACCGCCCTGCCGGGCACGCGCCCGGCAGGGCTCTCGGGGCTAGCCGCGCATGCCTTCGCGCTCCAGCCGGCGCGTTTCCAGCATATCCACCCGACGTCCCGGCAAGGTGATCGAGACATCGCTCGTCTGCTCGCCGAAGGGGCCATAACTGCGCTCGAGGATATCGCGCCGTCCGTCCGCATGCATGATCAGCGCGGTGCTGGCGCGGGTGCCGTAGGTGCGGGTGGCGATGAAGATGCTGGAGAGCATGCGCTCGGCATCCAGGCCGATGCCGGTGTCGGGAAGGATCGCGTCGGGAGCCTGTTCGCCGTTATGCAGCAGCTCGATCAGATCGCCGAGTTGCGGCTGGGGCAGGCATTGCTCGAGCAGGGCCTTGCCCTTTTCCACTTTCGGCCAAGGCGTGTCCAGGTCGTCGTTCGACAGGCCGTAGAGCCCCGGCTCCAGCGCACGCGGCGGGCCGCTACGCGGGTTGAGGTGCCAGAACTCCTGGCTATCGCCGGCCAGCAGGTTGAAACCGGAATACTCCTCGGCCCGCGCCGCGACGGCGGCCATGTAGTCCTTCAGCGATTGTTTTCCGCGCAGGAACAGCAGCGGCAATTCGCCTCGCGAGCGACCGAAGGGCGGCTGGCGCGGATCGCGGATATTGGTCAGGGCGGCGAAGCGACCGTTCGCTCCGAACCCCAGCCAGGTACCGCCGGCCTGCAAATCACGCCCGGCATAAACGCCCGGCTCGTCTTCCCAGGCCGCCAACGGCAGGCTCGGGCGGTCGTAGAACTCGTCACGGTTGGCCGCCAGCACCAGGGGCTGGGAATGGCCGGGACGCCAAGCGAATACGATCAGACACATGCGTAGATCCCTCCACGGAAACACAAAGGTTTCAGCCTTCGGCCCGGAGTGCGTTGCTCCGGCGAAAGCCAATCGGCCATCGGCGCCCTTACGTTCGCTTGCAGCTCGAAGCTGCGCCCGTCGCGCGGGTCAGCTACCATGCCGCTTCGCAATCGGGGGTTTCGATGGAATTTCTGCTCTATCTGGCGCTAGGCGCAGTGGCCGGAGTCCTGGCCGGGCTATTCGGCGTCGGCGGCGGCCTCATCATAGTGCCAGTGTTGGTCTTCAGTTTTACAGCCCAGGGTTTCGATGCGGCTGTGCTCACCCATCTGGCGGTCGGCACGTCGCTGGCTACCATCGTCTTCACCTCGATCAACTCCGTTCTCGAGCATCACCGCAAAGGTGCGGTGCGCTGGCCCATCTTCGCCTGGATGACCCTCGGCATACTGCTGGGTGCCGGGCTTGGCGCGAAGACCGCGTCGACCATCCAGGGTCCGATGTTGCAAAAGATCATCGGCGTGTTCGCCATTTTCATTGCCGTGCAGATGGCGCTGGACCTCAGACCCCGCGCCAGCCGCGAAGTGCCCGGCAAGATTGGATTGACATTAGCAGGCTCCGTGGTCGGTTGGGCCTCGGCGATCTTCGGCATCGGCGGCGGCTCGCTGACCGTGCCGTTCCTCACCTGGCGCAGCGTGCCGATGCAGCAGGCAGTCGCCACCTCGGCCGCCTGTGGCCTGCCGATCGCCATCGCCAGCGCGCTGAGCTTCATGGTCATCGGCTGGCATGACAAGCACCTGCCGCAGTGGAGCCTGGGCTTCGTCTACCTGCCGGCGATGGTCGGCATCGCTGCCACCAGCATGTTCTTCGCCCGCTTCGGCGCGCGCCTGGCGCACAAGCTGTCGCCGCGTGTGCTCAAGCGCCTGTTCGCCCTGCTGCTCTTCGCGGTGGGTATCAATTTCTTGCTGTGAGGAGACCCGTCGATGCTGCCCTATCCGCAGATCGATCCGGTGGCCGTAACCCTCGGTCCGCTGAAAATCCACTGGTATGGCCTGATGTACCTGATCGGCATCGGCGGCGCCTGGCTGCTGGCCTCGCGTCGGCTGCACCGCTTCGACCCGAGCTGGAGCAAGGAGAAGCTCTCCGACCTGGTGTTCTGGGTGGCCATGGGCGTGATCCTCGGCGGGCGTATCGGCTATGTGCTGTTCTACGACCTGCAGGCCTACCTGCACGAACCGCTGAAGATTCTCCGCGTATGGGAAGGCGGCATGTCCTTCCATGGAGGCCTGCTCGGGGTGATGCTGGCCACCTGGTGGTTCGGCCGGCGCAACGACAAGAGCTTCTTCCAGCTGATGGACTTTATCGCCCCGCTGGTACCGATCGGCCTCGGCGCCGGGCGCATCGGCAACTTCATCAATGCCGAGCTGTGGGGCAAGGCCACCGACCTGCCCTGGGCGATGATCTTTCCCACCGACCCGGCGCAGCTGCCGCGCCACCCCTCGCAGCTGTACCAGTTCGCCCTGGAGGGCGTGGCGCTGTTCGCCATCCTCTGGTTCTACTCGCGCAAGCCGCGGCCGACCATGGCGGTGTCCGGGCTGTTCGCGCTCTGCTACGGCATCTTCCGCTTCATCGTCGAATTCGTCCGCGTGCCGGACGCCCAGCTCGGCTACCTGGCCTTCGGCTGGCTGACCATGGGCCAGGTGCTGTGCCTGCCGATGATCCTCGGCGGCGCCGGGCTGATGGTCTGGGCCTATCGACGCAAGATATAGGGGCGAATTCATTCGCCTTACGGTCCGCGTCTGGCGAATGAATTCGCCCCTACAAGCCACACACCGGGCACCCCGTCGCGCCCGCCTTGAACCCCCGGCGATGGCCTCTTACCATTGCCGGCCTCTCCCGTTCCCGAGCCCTCGCCGATGAAACAGTACCTCGACCTGATGCGCCACGTGCGCGAGCACGGCACCTTCAAGAGCGACCGTACCGGCACCGGCACCTACAGCGTGTTCGGCTACCAGATGCGCTTCGACCTGGCCGAGGGCTTTCCGCTGGTGACCACCAAGAAGTGCCACCTGAAGTCCATCATCCACGAGCTGCTGTGGTTCCTCGCCGGCGACACCAACATCCGCTACCTGAAGGAAAACGGCGTCAGCATCTGGGACGAATGGGCCGACGAGAACGGCGACCTCGGCCCGGTTTACGGCTATCAGTGGCGCAGCTGGCCGGCACCGAACGGCGAGTCGATCGACCAGATCGCCAAGCTGATCGAGATGATCAAGAGCAACCCGGACTCGCGCCGGCTGATCGTCTCCGCCTGGAACCCGGCGCTGGTCGAGCAGATGGCCCTGCCGCCGTGCCACGCGCTGTTCCAGTTCTACGTCGCCGAGGGCCGGCTGTCCTGCCAGCTGTACCAGCGCTCGGCGGACATCTTCCTCGGCGTGCCCTTCAACATCGCCAGCTACGCGCTGCTGACCCTGATGGTGGCGCAAGTCTGCGACCTGGAGCCAGGCGAGTTCATCTGGACCGGCGGCGACTGCCACCTCTACGCCAACCACATCGAGCAGACCGACCTGCAACTCACCCGCGAACCGCTGCCGCTGCCGACCATGAAGCTCAACCCGGCGGTGAAGGACCTGTTCGCCTTCCGCTTCGACGACTTCCAGTTACTCAACTACGAAGCGCATCCGCATATCGCTGCGCCGGTGGCAGTCTAGGCCGCCAGGCTCCTGCGAAACCGAGCCGCCGCCAGCACGAAGAACACCGCGCCGATGGCCGCCAGCGCAGTGAGGTCGGGCCAGATCACGTCCGGGCCGGCGTCGCGGAACAGGATCGAGGTGCTCAGGCTGAGGTAGTGGGTGGAGGGCGACAGTTGCATCACCTGTTGCAACCACGGCGGCATGCTTTCCAGCGGCGTGCTGCCGCCGGAGAGCAATAGCATGGGGATCACCACCGGTATGGTCAGCAGGCCGAACTGCGGGATCGAGCGCGCCAGGGTGGCGAGGAAGATGCCCAGGGCGGTGCTGGCGAACAGGTACAGCGCGGTCACCGCCAGGAAGAACGCCAGCGAGCCGGCCAGCGGCACGCCCAGCGCGCCCTTGACGATAAACTCCAGCGACAGCCAGGTGCACAGCACGACCACCAGGGCGTTGCTCCAGATTTTCGCCAGCATGATTTCCAGCGCCGTCAGCGGCAGCACCAGCAGGTGGTCGAGGGTGCCGTGTTCGCGTTCGCGCAGGATTGCGGTACCGGTGAGCAGGATGGCGAGAATGGTGATGTGGTTGACGATCTGCAACAGCGCGAGGAACCAGCCGCCCTGCAGGTTGGCGTTGAACAGCGCGCGGCTGGTGAGCGTCAGCGGCGCCTGGCCGGCAACGTCTCGCCTGGCGTAGTCGAGCAGTTCCCCCTGGAATACCTGACCCAGGTATCGCGCGCCCATGAACGCCTGGCTCATCGCCGTGGCGTCGACGTTGACCTGCAGCGCCGGCTGGCGGCCGGCCAGCAAGTCGGCCTGGAAGTTGGCCGGCACGTCGATGACGAAGGTGAAGCGACCGCTGTCCATGGCCGCGCCCAGCTGGTCGTAGGGCAGCAGCATCGGCGTCTGGAATTCCGGCGGCTGCAGCGCTTCGGCAAGGCGCCGGGACAGGTGGCTGTGGTCCTCGTCAACGATGGCGACGCTGGCGTGGTGCACGCCGATCACCGAACCGGTGGCCGGCATGTAGACCGCCACGCTGAAGGCGTAGAGCAGGAACAGCAACAGCACGCTGTCGTGGCTCAGGCTGGTCAGCTCCTTGAGGCCGAGGCGGAAGATATGCGCAAGCTTCGCCATGCTAGACCTCCTGCTTCTTCAGCAGCAGCACGCTGAGCGCGGTGGCGGCGAGGAAGAAGCCGAGCAGCGCCAGGCACTGCGGCCACAGCGCGCGCAGGTCGAGCGCCTTGGTGAAGGTGCCGACGGCGATATCGAGGAAGTGCCCGGCCGGGAACAGGTGCCCCATCAGCGCGGCGCCGCCATCCAGCGACGAGCGCGGCACGATCAACCCGGAGAACTGGATGGTCGGCAGGGTGGTGAGGATCACCGCGCCGAGGATGGCGGCGATCTGCGTGCGGGTGAAGGCGGAGATCAGCAGGCCGAGGCTGGTGGTGGCGAGCACATAGAGCAGACCACCGAGCGCCAGGGTCAGGCCGCTGCCCTTGAACGGCACGCCGAACAGCAGGCGGTTGAGGGCCACCAGCAGGGCCAGGTTGAGCAGGCTGATGGCCAGGTAGGGCAGTTGCTTGCCGAGCAGGAATTCCAGGCGAGTCAGCGGCGTGGCGTAGAAATTGGCGATCGAGCCAAGCTCCTTCTCCCGCACCACGCCGAGGGCGGTGAGCATTGCCGGGATGAAGGCGAGGATCAGCGCCATCACCCCCGGACCGATGGCGTTCACGCTGACCACATCCTGGTTGTAGCGAAAGCGCGTTTCCAGCCGTGCGGCGGCCGGAGCCGGCAACGCCGGGCTGCTTTCCGCGGCGAGGCGGGCGAGGTTCTCCTGGTGCACGGCTTCCACGTAGTTGCGCGTGGTTTCGGCGCGGAATGGCATGCCGCCGTCGAGCCAGGCGGCCACCTCGGGCCGGCGCCCGGCGAGCAGGTCGCGGCCGAAGCCCGGCGGGATCTCCAGCGCCAGCTTCAGTTCCGAGCGCTGCAGGCGCCGGTGCAACTGGCCGGCATCGCGGATCGGCGCATGCTCCTCGAAATAGCGCGAGCTGCGAAATGCCTCCAGGTAGGCGCGGCTCTGCGGCGACTGGTCCTGGTCAAGGGCGGCGAAGGCGATGTGCTCGACGTCCAGGGATATGCCGTAGCCGAAGATCACCATCATGAACAACGCGCCGAACAGGGCGAAGGCCAGGCGCACGCGGTCGCGCAGCAGCTCCTTGGTTTCCCGCCCGGCCAGCGCGCGCAGGCGGTGCAGGCTGAACCCGGAACGTACCCGCGCGGGCGGGCCAGCGCTCTCTGCCGATGGTGCCGGTGGCGCCGCCGGCGCCTCGCCCTGGGCCTGCTCCAGGCAACGCACGAAGGCTTCTTCCAGGGTCTGCCCGGCGAACCGCGCCTGCAGCGCCGCCGGGGTATCGCAGGCCAGCACCCGCCCGACATGCATCAGCGAGATGCGGTCGCAGCGCTCGGCCTCGTTCATGAAGTGGGTGGAGAGGAAGATGGTCACGCCCTGCTCGCGCGACAGCTCCACCAGCAGCCGCCAGAAGTCGTCGCGGGCCGCCGGGTCGACGCCGGAGGTGGGTTCGTCAAGGATCAGCACCTCCGGCCGGTGGATCACCGCCACCGCCAGCGACAGGCGCTGGCGCAAGCCCAGCGGCAGCTCGCCGGCCGCTTCGCCGGCGTGATCGGCGAGGCCGAAGCGTTCGATCAGCGCCTGGCTGCGCGTCCGCCCTTCGGCCGCCGGCAGATCGAACAGCCGTGCGTGCAGCTCCAGGTTCTGCCGCACGCTCAGCTCGCCGTAGAGGGAAAAACTCTGCGACATGAAGCCGACCCGCTTGCGCGTCGCCAGACCGCTAGCGTCCACCGGCCGACCGAGCAGCCGAGCGCTGCCTTCGCTGGCCGGCAGCAGGCCGGTGAGCACCTTCATGGTGGTGGTCTTGCCGCAGCCGTTGGAACCGAGGAAGCCGAAGATCTCGCCGCGGCGGATGGCGAAGCTGACCCGGTCCACCGCGGTGAAGTCGCCGAAGCGCAGGCTGAGATTGTCCGCCTCGATGGCCACCTCGCCGGCCTGCACCGGCAGCGGCGGGATCAGCAACGCCTGGCGCTGCGCGGCGGCGCCCTGGAAGTGGGTGAAGGCATCGTCCAGCCGGCCGCTGGCGGTGACCGCCGCCAGCTCGGCGGTGGGCCCACTGGCGAGCAGGCGGCCGCCGTCGAGCATCAGGCAGGTGTCGAATTGCTCCGCCTCCTCCATGTAGGCGGTGGCCACCAGCAGGGTCAGCTGCGGGCGCTCGCCGCGTACCTGCTCGACCAGCTCCCAGAAGCGTCGGCGCGACAGCGGGTCGACCCCGGTGGTCGGTTCGTCGAGGATCAGCAGGTCCGGCTCGTGGATCAGCGCGCAGCACAGCCCGAGCTTCTGCTTCATGCCGCCGGAGAGCTTGCCGGCCGGGCGCTCGGCGAAGCGCGTCAGGTCGGTGGCCGCCAGCAGGCTGGCCATGCGCCGCTCGCGTTCGCCGCGGGACAGGCCGAACAGGGTGGCGAAGAAGCGAATGTTTTCGGCAATGGAAAGCTCGGGGTACAAATTGTGGCCCAGGCCCTGGGGCATGAAGGCGATGCGCGGGTACAGGCTGGCACGGTGGCGGCGTCGGTCGATGGGCCCGCCGAGTACCTCCAGACTGCCCTGCTGCAGCACCTTCACCCCGGCGATCAGCCCCAGCAGGCTGGACTTGCCGGCGCCGTCCGGGCCGATCAGCGCGCAGCGCGCACCGACCGGCAGCGTGAAGCCGATTCCATCCAGCGCTCGTTGGCGGCCATAGCCGTGGCCGAGGCCGGCGGCGCGGATCGCCCATTCGCTCATTGCAGATTGGCCGGCCAGTCGATCTCTGCGCTGCGCACGTAGCCGGCGCCCGGCATGCCCGGCTTGGCCTGCGGCACGGCGGCCGGATCGGTCAGGCGCAGCTTGACGCGAAATACCAGCTTCTGCCGCTCGTCGCGGGTTTCCACTTCCTTGGGCGTGAACTGCGCCTTGAACGCCACATAGGCGATCGTCGCCGGCAGCGGCCGCTCGGGCAGGGCATCGAGCACTACCCGCGCCTCGTCGCCGACGGTCAGGCGGCCAGCGACGGTGGCGGGCAGGTAGAGGTTCATGTACTGGTCGCCGGGGTCGATCAGCAGCAGCACGCGGCCACCGGCACCGAGCACTTCGCCGGGTTCGGCCAGGCGCAGTTGCACCCTGCCGGCGAGCGGCGCGCGCAGGCTGGCGTCATCGATCTCGCTGCTCAGCTGGGCGACCAGCGCCTGGGCCGAACCGATGGCCGCGCGGGCGGCGGACACCTGGGCGCGAGCCGCTTCCAGGGCGGCGATGGCGGTGTCGTGGCGGGCCTGCTGCTGGTCGAGCTGCTGGCGGCTGGTGTGGCCGCGCTGGAACAGTTCGCGAAAGCGCGCCAGCTCCTGTTCGGCCAGGCGCAGCTCACTCTTGCGCAACTGCACGTTGGCCTGGCTGGCGACCAGGTTTTCCTCGGCACGGCGCACTTCGGCCTCGGCCTGGGCGCGCTGCGCTTCCTGGGTGCGGGTGTCCAGGCGGGCGAGCAATTGGCCTTTCTCCACCTGGTCGCCTTCCTGCACCCGCACTTCGGCCAGGCGGCCGGGGTATTTGCTGGCGATCTGCACTTCGGTGGCTTCCAGGCGGCCGTTGCCCATCGCCAGGCCCTCGGGCAGGCGCCCGCTGAGGGACTTCCAATAGCCGAATACGCCGGCGGCGAGCAAGCCCAGGACCAGCGGCAAAATGAACAGGCGAGAGGGGCGGTGTTGGGAGGAGGACATGGGAGCTTCCTGCTGAATGACGCCGCCAGTGTGCCCGGCGCACCCCAGGCGGGTGTTGACCCGCATCAAGCCCAAGGCTTCCAGCGGGCCTGCGCGGACACGGCTTTGCTACCCTGCAGGTTTTCCCCAAGGAGAATGGTCCGGTGCCGAGGTTTCTACTGATTCTGCTGTTGTCGCTGTTGGTTGGGCCCGCCCTGGCCGCAACACCCGCGTCACCGACCCTGCGGGTCGGCATCACCGAGGTACCACCCTTCGTGATTCGCGACGGCAACGGCGATTGGAGCGGCATCAGCATCGATCTGTGGAAGGACGTCGCCGAGCAGGTCGGCTACCGCTACGAGTTCCAGCCGCTGCCCTTCGAGCGCCTGCTGCCGGGCCTCGAGGCCGGCGAACTGGACGTGGTGGTCGGTGCCCTGACCATGACCGCCGAGCGCGAGGAGCGCGTCGACTTCACCCATCCGTTCTATCGCACCGGCCTGGCCATCGCCGTGCCGCCGGGTGGCGGCAGCGGCTGGAGCGCGCTCAAGGGTCTGCTGTCCTGGCAGTTCCTCAGCCTGGTGCTGGGCCTGGCGGCGCTGATGCTGGTGGTCGGCGGGCTGCTCTGGCTGTTCGAACGGCATCGCAATCAGTCGCAGTTCGGCGGCACCCCGGTGCAGGGGCTGGGGTCGAGTTTCTGGTGGGCGGCGGTGACCATGACCACCGTCGGTTACGGCGACAAGGCGCCGGTCACCCTCGGCGGACGGTTGATCGGCCTGGTGTGGATGTTCGCCGGCCTGATCATGGTGTCCACCTTCACCGCCGCGGTGGCCAGTGCGCTGACCGTCGGCAACCTGCAAGGGGGCATCCAGGGCGCCGACGACCTGCGTCGCGCCCACGTGGCCACCGTCGAGGGCACCGTCAGCGCCCGTTACCTGGAGCGCCAGCGCATCCGCAACAGCGCCTACCCGGACCTGCTCAGCGCCATGCGCGCCGTTCAGCAGGGCGAGTCCGACGCGGTGGTCTACGACCTGCCGATCCTGCAGTACCGCAACGGCGAGCTGGACGACGGTGGTTTGCGCATCCTGCCCGGCTCGTTCGACAACCAGTCCTATGCCTTCGCCGTGGCCAACGGCAGTCCCTACCGCGAACCGCTCGGCCAAGCGATCCTGCGCGTCACCGGCAGCCGCGACTGGCGCGAGTTGACCGAGCGCTATCTCGGCGCGCCCTGACAACGGCTTTCTTGACCTCCGCCAATGCGCCGCGCCGGGTTCGCCGCGACCATGGCGGCTTCGATCATCCAAGGGTTTTCCGATGTCCGCACCCCACTCCGAACGCCCGCCCGGCGATGCCTTGTCCGCCCTGCTGGTCCGCCACCCCTTGTGGGAGGATGCCCTGGCGCTGCTGATGGGTACTGCCATGGTCGCCCTCGGCATCGCTTTCTACGCCCATGCCGGGCTGCTCACCGGTGGCACCGTGGGCCTGGCCTTCCTGCTCAAGTACCTGGCCGGCTGGCCGTTCGGCCTGGTGTTCTTCCTGATCAACCTGCCGTTCTACGCCCTCGGCCTGTGGCGCATGGGCTGGCGCTTCACCCTGCGCACGCTGTGCGCGGTGAGCCTGCTGGCGCTGTTCGCCGAGCTGACGCCGCGCTGGGTCGCCTTCGCCGAGCTGAATGCGGTGTATGCCGCGTTGTTCGGCGGCTTCGCCATGGGCCTGGGCCTGCTCATCCTGTTCCGCCACCGCGCCAGCCTGGGCGGGGTGAACATCCTGGTGCTGTACCTGCAGGAGCGCTTCGGCCTGCGCGCCGGCAAGCTGCAGATGGGCATCGATGCGGTGATCGTGCTGGCGGCGCTGTTCGTCGTGCCGTTGGATCGGGTGGCATTGTCGGTGCTCGGCGCGGTGGCGCTGAACCTGGTGCTGGCGATCAATCACCGTGCCGGGCGCTACATGGGGGTGAGCTGACCCCACACGGCGCGCGGCGGCCGGCTCAGCCCGCTTCGCCCCGCAGCAGTTGCAGCAGTGCGTCGGCATCCAGCCTGGCGCTCAGTTCGCCGCCCTCCAGCAGGCTGTCGGCGAGGTCGCGCTTGCGCGCATGCAGGGCGACGATCTGCTCCTCGATGGTGTTCTCGGTAACCAACCGGTAGATGGTCACCGGGCGCTGCTGGCCCATGCGGTGGGCGCGGTCGCTGGCCTGGTCCTCCACCGCCGGGTTCCACCAGGGGTCGAGGTGGATGACGTAGTCGGCGGCGGTCAGGTTGAGGCCGCTGCCGCCGGCCTTGAGGCTGATCAGGAAGACGTCGCCGACGCCGGCCTGGAAGGCTTCGACCCGAGCCTGACGGTCCTTCGCCGGGGTGGCGCCATCGAGGTACTGGTAGGCGATGCCCTGGCGATCGAGCCAGCCGCGCACGATCTGCAGGTGGTCGACGAACTGGCTGAAGACCAGGGCCTTGTGGCGGTTCTCCAGGAGTTCTTCGACGATCTCGCTGAAGGCCTGCAGTTTGCTGCCGAGCAGCGGCGAGCCGGGCACGGCCAGCGAGGGATGGCAGCAGAAGCGGCGCAGGCGGGTGATCTCCGCCAGGACCTGCAGCGGCTTGCCGGCCTCCGGATCGAGCCGGTTGATGGTGTCCACCGCCTGTTGGCGCAGCGCCTCGTATTGATGCGCTTCCTCGTCGGAAAGCGGCACCTTGTAGGTGATCTCGGTGCGCGCCGGCAGCTCGTCGAGCACCTGGCTCTTCAGCCGGCGCAGGATGAACGGCTGGATCAACGCCTTGAGAGCCCGGCGCGCACCGGGGTCGCCCTGCTCGATGGGCGTGGCGAAGCGGGCGGAGAAGCTTTCCTGGCTGCCGAGCAGGCCGGGGTTGATGAAGCGGAACAGGTTCCACAGCTCGCCCAGGTGGTTTTCCAGCGGCGTGCCGGTGGCGATCAGGCGGAACTCGGCCTGCAGCCCCATGACCGCCTGGGAGCGCTTGGTCTGGGCGTTCTTGATCGCCTGGGCCTCGTCCAGCACCACGCTGGCCCAGTGCTGGGCGGCGAAGGCGGCGCTGTCCTGCTGCAACAGGCCATAGCTGACGATGACCAGCTCGCCCGGCCCGAGGTTTTCCAGGCTGCGCTGCTGCTGATAGTTGCGCAGGCGCAGGCTGGGGGCGAAGCGCAGGCATTCGCTCTGCCAGTTGGGGCACACCGAGGTCGGCGCCACCACCAACTGCGGCCCAGCGGCGGTGCGCTGCAGCAGCAGGGCGAGGGTCTGCACGGTCTTGCCCAGGCCCATGTCGTCGGCCAGGCAGGCGCCGACGCCCCAATGGGCCAGGCGCGCCAGCCAGGCGAAGCCTTCGCGCTGGTAGTCGCGCAGTTCCGCCTGCAGGGTGCCGGGAACCTGCGGCCGGTAGTCGCGCAGGGATTCGAGCCGCTGCAGATGCGCCTGCCAGTGGGCGTCAGCCTGGAACGCGCCGACTTCTTCGGCCAGGTCGGCGAGCAGCGGGGCGGTCAGCGGGCTGAGGCGCAGGCCCTGGTCGCCGACCCGCTCGGCGAGGTGGGCCAGTTCGTCGAGGCGCTTGCGCAGGCTGTCGCCGAGGGCCAGCCAGTCGCGCTCGTCGAGCTTGAGGAAGCGCCCCGGACTGGCGCGCAGCAGTTCCAGCAGTTGGCGCAGTTGCAGCACCCGACCGTCGTCCAGCTCAATTTCACCCTGCAGGTGGAACCAGTCGCCCTGCTGCTTCAGGCCCAGCCTGAGCTGGCGCAGGTCGGGGCGGGCCTTGATGCGCATGCGCTCGCCTTCCGGCCAGACGCATTGCAGCAACGCGCCGTCCAGCGCTTGCAACTCGCCGAGCACCTGCAGGGCGTCTTCGGCCTGTTCCAGTTGCCATTCCTGACCGTCGCTGTCGGCCCGCGCCAGGCCGGGGCAGGCGTTCAGTACCTGTTGCAGCGCCT
Organism: Zestomonas ipomoeae; assembly: GCF_057128665.1. NCBI lineage: Bacteria > Pseudomonadati > Pseudomonadota > Gammaproteobacteria > Pseudomonadales > Pseudomonadaceae > Zestomonas > Zestomonas ipomoeae. The sequence goes on along the minus strand of NZ_JBSKHQ010000004.1, from coordinate 171,317 downwards.
GGCGTTCGCCGGCCAGGTCGCGGCGCACCTGCATGGCCTTGCCGTCTCGCTCGCCGAGCAGTTGTTCGGCACCCTGGCCAGGGCGGAACCAGCCGCCCTCGGCCAGCGGTCGCACCAGCAGTTGCAGGCGCAAGCCGGCCTGCAACGGCAGCAGGTGTGCGTAGAGGGTGGCATCGGCGGGTTCGCTGTGCAGGTGCCCGGCCAGCTCGGGAATGTCCGATTCGATCGGCAGCAGCGGGGCGATCGCGCCGATGGCCTCGACCAGCTGCGCCTTGGCCGACTGCGGCACGCTCAGCCCGTCGCCGACGATCTCGGCGATCTTCAGCAGCTCGCGGCTGATCGGGTAGACGCGCAGGCGGGTCGGCGTCTCCTTCTCCAGCAGCATCTCGCCCTGGTCGGCGATGCCCTCGGGCAGCAACCGCAGGAGAATCTGCCCGCCGCTTTCCTGCAAGCGCAGGCTGGGCTGGCCGGCCACCAGGTCGATGCGCACATCCGGGGCGTCGTGCCAGTACAACGCCGGGTGGCCGACCAGCTTGGGCAGCGCCAGCTCGGCCGGCAGCTCGTAGTAGCTGTGGCCATAGTAGGGAATGCTCGTCTGGATTAGGCGGATGACCTGGTGGTCCTGGTCGCTGAGAAAGTCCAGCTGCTCGCCTTCTTCCAGCAGGCGCTTGAGCGCTACCGGCCTTCCCTTGCTCCACTGGCCCTTGGCGCCGAGCTTCTGCTCGCGCGCCTCGATGCGCTTCTGGTAGGGCGAGAGTTGGATCGTCCAGACCAGCCGCGAGGCCTTGGGCGCGCTCTCCGCAGCCCGGCCGGGCTTGAGCTGGCTGAGGGCGAGGAGCGCGTGCTGCCAGGCTTCCTGGCGCTGGTAGAGGTTGACCAGCGGTTGCAGGCCGGCGTCCCGATGCACCTCGGCGAGTTGCCGCTCGTCGCCGAACTGCACCGCCAGCAGGGCGTCGAACTCCGCCGCCAGCCAGGCATAGCCGTCGGCGGCAAGTTGCTCGCGGCAGCGTTGCAGGCTGTGTTGCCAGCCCGCCTCGCGCGCCGCCGGCAGATCCAGCCAGTAGGCGGCCAGCGCGAGCATCAGGCCGTCCAGGCCAGTCAGCCGGTCGGGCAGCCTGGCGGGGTGACGTGGGGTACCGCCCTGAATCTGCTCGAACAATGGTTGGAGGAATACATAGGAATGACCATAGCCTTCCTTGAGGCCGAGGGCGATGGTTTGCTTGAGTTGCGTGTGCTGCCGGGGGTCGCCTTCGCTGAGCAGTGCCAGGCAGTGGAAGGCATTGAGCACCGGCGGCAGGTCGATCTTGCGCTTTTTGCTGTGCTTGCGGATTTCCGCCAGCCAGGCCCGCAGCACGGTCAGCATCTCATTCACCTGGCCACGCAGCAGCAGCCGGGACACCTCCGCCATAAGCTCCAGGCCATGCAGGCCGAGCCGCTCCAGATTGGCCCAGTCGCCCCGCCACAGGGCCTGCAGCAGCAGTTGCAACGCCAGATCGTCCGCCGCTGCGCGCTGGTCGAACTCCTGCAAGCCCAGGGCATAGGCATCCAGACTCGGCGACAGCAGCAGGTTACCCAGCTCGAGATAGTCCCCCAGCAACAGACGCCGGATCGGCGCCGGGCGACCGGCGAACAACCGCCGCCCGGCGGGCTCGGTCAGCAGTTGTCGCAGCGGGTGCACGCCGACCAGTCGCTCCAGGGGGACGCCGTGGCTGAGCATGGCCAGCGACTCATCCAGGGCTTCCAGGTCATCGTCGAGCAAGTGCAACCAGAACTCCTGCTGCAGTTGCGCCTGGGTCGGCGGCTGCCAGCTGTCGCGATGCCAGGCCTGATCCAGCAGGACCTGGCGCCAGGCCTGGCCGTCGGGCGAATGCAGCAGGAGCTCCAGCAGCAGCCAGCGTCGCTCGGTCTTCAGGCAGATGGGCTGGCCGTCGGCGGGCTTGGCGTGCTCGATCCAACCCTGTCGCTGCAAGTCCGCGAGCAAGGTCGTCAGCGCAGCGTGATCGAACGCCTTGCCTGCCTGGGTGCGCGCGTTCAGGCGAATCAGTTGCTTGAGCAATGCCGACTTGGTTTCGCCAGGAAATTGCAGGGCAAGGAGGTAAAGCGCTGCGGCGGCATGTTCCGGCACGGTCGCGTGAGGGAGTTCGGCGCTACTCATGATCATCCTGCGGGGGCGGCAAAATTATCGAATGGTCACGGCTTGGCCCCGTCAAAGCAAGCCTGCGGTCACGACGATTCGGTGGGCAACAGGGCGGCCAGCTGCGCCACCGCCGCCTGGCGTTCGATCTGCTGCGGCTCCGCGTCGGGGTTGAGGTTGGACCACTCCGGGTGGGCGCGGGCCTTGTGCAGCGGTTCGGGCAACGGGCCGTCGCGCCAGCCCTGGTCCTGCGGCAGGTCGAGACGAATCGCCTGTTGCGCAGCGTGGCCGCGGGCGGCGAGGGCCTGCAACAACTGCCGCTGGCGCAAGGCGAGCAGGCGCAGCACGGCATCGTCGACGGTCAGTTCGCGCTGGCCCGTGAGCTTGCCGAGCAGGCGCCGACCGTAGTGGCGGGCAGCCTGCGCACCGCCGCCGGCCAGCGCACCGAGCAGCGCAGCGGCGCCGAGGGTGAGGCCGCCGACCAGCAGATCGACCCCCGCGCCCGCCGCCGCACCCGCGGCCATGCCGCCGCCCAGCCGACCGCCGAGCTGCTTGAGGGTTTCCGGGTTGAACAGGTCGTCGCCCCAGCGGCCGTCCAGTAGCGGCAGCTCGCCGGGCTGGGCGTCCTCGCGGCGGAACGCATACAGCCGCAGCAGGGCTTCGACGCAGTGTTGCTCGCGCTGACGCACCGCCTGGTGCAGCTCGCGGATCGCGCCCTGTTCGATCACCGCCTGGGCGGCCACGCTGCGCCGGCAGGCGGCGGCGTCGACGAGCAGCTCGGCGACCAGGCGGGTGCCGGCCTGCATTCGCGCCCGGGCCTGGGCCTCGTGGTCGTCGATCAGCCGCTGCAACGACGCGCGGGATTTCTCCAGCAGCAGCGCCAGGCTTTCATACAGCCGGCGCTCGCCATCCAGCGGCGGCGCCACCGTGTCGAAACGCACCAGCGCATGCAGGCCGAGGCGGGCCAGGGCCTCGCGCCAGTCCTGTTCGCGCGGGCTGCTGCCGGCGACGAAGTTGAGCACCGGCAACAGCGGCTTGCCGCACATTGCCAGCACCGTCAGCTCGTCGCGGTACTTGGCCAGCACCGGCTCGCGGGCATCGATCACGTAAAGGCCGGCGTCCGAGGCGAGCAGTTGGCGCAACACCTTGGCCTCCTGCTCGAAGCGCTGGCGCGCCTCGCTGCCGTCGAGGAAGCGGGCAATGCGCGCCGGCCCGTCGAGCCGCTCGCCGGGGCGATCCAGCCGCTCCAGGTAGTCGAGCAGGGCGATGGCATCTTCCAGGCCAGGTGTGTCGTACAACTCCAGCAGCGCCTCGCCGTCCACCGACAGCCGCGCGCCCTCGACGTGGCGGGTGGTGCTCGGCCGGTGGCTGACCTCGCCGAAGCCCGCATCGCGGGTCAGGGTGCGCAGCAGCGAGGTCTTGCCGACGTTGGTATGGCCGACCACGGCGAGCCTTAGCGGTTTGCTCATAGTGCCGGTCTCGGCAAGGTCACCCCGTATCGCATCCGGCCTCCGGGGCTTCGTAGGGTGGATGGCGCTTCAGCCCTCCACCCGCCGTAACGGTGGATGAAAAAGGCATCATCCACCCTACAGGGCTGCACATTCCTGTTGGGCTTCGCTGCGCTCAACGCCAACCTACGGGTGAAGTACTCAATCATGTCCCGTCTCCAGCCAGGCCAGCGGGGCGGCGCAGCCGTGGCGCAGGCCGAGGCGGTCGAGGGCGTCGCGCCAGTCGGCCAGACGCTCGCTGTCCAGCGCTTCGCCGGGCGGCGCCTGCAGCAGCCAGACGCGGGTTTGCGTCGCCGAGCGGGACAGCTCGCCGAGCAGGGCGAGGGTGCCGCGATCCGGTGAGCGGCGCGGGTCGCAGGCTACCAGCAGGCGCGCCGGCGGAAAGCGGCTGAGCTGGTCGAGCAGATGCCGGCGCTGCTCGCGGCTATCCAGCACGCCAGCGTCGCTGATCCCCTTGGGCAACGCCGGCGGCCAGGGGCGACTGGGGTCCAGTTCGATAGCCACCAGCAGCGCCCCGGTGCTGGTGCCGAGGTGCACGCCGCCCTGGGGCTGGTCGAGCAGCGCCGGCGCCTGATCGCTGACGCCGAGGCGCTGGCTGCCCGGTTGCAGACGTTCGCGCAGCAATTGATAGGCGGGCAGCTCGAGGTCCAGCGTCAGGCGCGCCCGGCCGCGGCGCCAGCGCCACAGGCACAACGACGCCAGCAGCAGGCGCGGCAGCAGGCCGTAGACCAGCAGCGCACCGAGCAGCCAGCCGGCCCAGGCCTGGCGCGCGGCGTCCAGGTCCAGCGGCTGGGCGCTGGCGCGGATCAGCGCAATGTCTGGCTGCGGAAAGCCGAGCAGCGCCGGCAGGGCGCCCAGGGCCTGGGTAAAGGCAACGAAGCTGTCGCTGCCGAGAATGGTGGTTTCCCAGACGAAGCCATAGCGGCGGGCAGCGAACAGCGCCAGCAGACCGAGCAGGGCGCTGCCCAGGGTCAACAGCCAGAAACCGTGGATCAGCAGGCCGAGCCCCCAGCGCGCCAGCCGCTGGCGTTGCAGCAGCACCAGCAGCGCCGGCGCCAGGTGCACGGCCTGGGCATCGCGGGCCAGCTTGGCGCTGAGCCACAACCACAGGCGGCCGAGGGCGCCGCCGCTGTCGCCGGCCAGCAGAAAGCCCAGGGCCCAGCCGAGCAAGGTCAGCAGATTGAGGCCAAGCAGGCTGCCGAGGGCCCAGAACACGTTGACCGGTCGCTGGCCGTCGCCAAGAGCGGCCAGGGCCAGGCCGAAACCGGTGAACAGGCCGAGCAGCAAAAAGCCGAGCAGCGCCAGGCGGGCGCCCTGGTGCCAGTGGCGCAGCGCCTCGAGCTGGCCGTCGCGCTCGGCAAGCAGCAGGGCACGGGCCTGGATGCGCTGGGCGAGGTCGCCGCCGGCGGCCCGGGCGCGGCGGTTGGCCTCGCTGTCTTCCAGCGGGCCGGCCTGCTCTTCGCGCAGGCGCATGGCTTCGGTCAGCCAGAGGCGGTCGAGAGAGGTGAGGGGCACGCGGCGTCTCGTCGGTATCAGGCCCTTGAGCATAACCGCTGATGAGCGCCACGGCTAAATCGAAGCCCGGCGCGCGCCGCTGCCGCGCGCGTCGGGTGTTCGCTCAGGGGTGCAGGACCTGCGCCGCCACATCCGGCTGGTCGCTGAACAGGCCGTCGATGCCGGCGTCGAGGAACCAGCGGATCTCCTGGGCGAGGTCGCCGCGTGCCTGCGGGTCGTCGCCCTCGCGCAGGTTGCGCGGCAGGAAGTTGTTTTCCGCGCGGAAGGTATACGGATGCACCACCAGGCCGGCGGCGTGGGCGTTCGTCACCAGGTCCGTGGCGTTGGCCGGGTCGAGCATGCCGTTGGCGTCGAGCGGAATGATCATGCTCTTTTCCGGGCCGATGCCGTCCGCATAGCGGGCGATGGCGCGCAGCCCTTCGGCGCTGGCCATGCGCTGGTAGGTCAGCTTGCTGCCAGCCACGACCTGGTCGTAGGGCTGGCCATCGATCCACAGCAGTTGCACCAGGCGCAGCGGGGTCAGGCGGTTCAGCTCGCGCAGGTTATCCACCTCGAAAGACTGGATGAACACCGGCGACCTGCGGCTGGCGTAACCGTTGCGGGCCAGCAGGCGCACCAGCGGCTTCTCCATGGCCAGGCCGAGGCTCTGGAAGTGGCTCGGGTGCTTGGTCTCCGGATACAGGCCGATGATGCGTCGCTGGCTGAGCTGCAGGGACTTCACCAGGTCGATGATTTCCTGCAGGGTCGGCACCTGGAAGGCGCCATCGAGGCGGGCGTTGCCGGGGCGGACCTGGGGAATGCGCTCGATGGCGCGCAGGGTCTTGATCTCGGCGAGGGTGAAGTCCTCGCTGAACCAGCCGTCGATGCTCACGCCATCCACGGTCTGGCTGCGCTTGCGCGCGGCGAATTCAGGTCGCTTGGCGACGTCGGTGGTCAGCCCCAGTTCGTTGTCGTGGCGGGCGATCAGTTGGCCATCCTTGGTCATCACCAGGTCCGGTTCGATGTAGTCGGCACCCTGCAGGATCGCCATCGCATAGGAGGCCAGGGTGTGCTCCGGCACGTAGCCGCTGGCGCCACGATGGCCGATGACGATGGGCGCCTGCTCGGTGCGCGGGCCGGAAGCGACGGGCGCTTGCTGGCGCGCCCAGTCGATGGCGGATTGCACCGGGTCCGGTGCGGCGAAGGAAGCGAGCGGCAACAGCAGGCCGGCGGCGGCCAGCCAATGACGCAGGATTGCGGTGGTCTTGCGAGCCATGGGGCATCTCCATGCGGTTGTCGGAATGTCCAGCACTGCGCTGGCAGCACGATTCGACCGCCGCCCGGTGGCAATTGCATGACAGCCGCCGGAGCGACCGCCAGAAAGGCCGGCTGATGCACATTTCCAGCTCTGCTATGCTCGCCGCCATGAACCAGACCCACCTTCCCCTCGCCCTGATCGTCGCCCTCGCGCAGAACCGCGTGATCGGCCGCGACAACCAACTGCCCTGGCACCTGCCGGCGGACCTCAAGCACTTCAAGGCCATGACCCTCGGCAAGCCGGTGATCATGGGCCGCAAGACCTGGGACTCGATCGGCCGCCCGTTGCCGGGCCGGCTCAACCTGGTGGTCAGCCGCCAACCGGACCTGCAACTCGACGGCGCCGAAGTCGAGCACAGCCTGGAGGCCGCGCTGGACCGTGCCGAGCAGTGGGCCCGCGAAGAAGATGCCGAGGAACTGATGCTGATCGGCGGCGAGCAACTGTTCGCCCAGGGCCTGGAGCGTGCCCAGCGCCTGTACCTGACGCGCATCGCCAGCGAGCCAGAGGGCGATACCTTCTTCCCCGAATTCGACCAGAGTGCCTGGCACCTGGCCTCCAGCATCGAGCATCCGGCCGGCGGCGAGACCCCGGCGTACGCCTTCGAAGTCTGGGAGCGCCGCTAACAGGCCGCTCAACCTCCGGCGGCTCAGCCGATGCCGCCGGTCTCCTCCCGCAACCAGTCGACGAAGCGCTGCACCAGCCGCTGGCGGCGTTTACGTTCCGGCAACACTGCGTAGTAGCCGTACGGCGAGCTGACGCTGCCGGCGATCACCCGGCTCAGCAGGCCCTGTTCCAGCAGATCGTCCACCAGGTGGCGCCAGCCGATGGCCACGCCCTGGCCGGCGATGGCCGCCTGGATCAGCAGGGTGTAGTTGTCGAAGCGCAGCAGGCCGGGCGCCGGCGCCTGCTGCAGGTCGAGCGCGGCGAACAGGCCCTTCCAGTCGAACCAGCGGCTGCGCACTTCCGGCTTCAGGTGCAGTAGCGGCAGTTCCAGCAACGCCTCCGGGGCCAGCGGCCAGGCGCGCCCCTTGAGCAACTGCGGGCTGCACACCGGGAACACCTCCTCGCGAAACAGCGCCAGCGCCTCGCCGTGCTTGAAGCGGCCGTCGCCGAAGGCCAGAGCCACGTCGATCTCCGAGCGCAGCACGCTCATGTCGCGCTCGCCGGTCACCAGGCTGACATCGATGTCCGGGTTGGCCTGGTGGAAGCGCGGCAGGCGCGGCATCAGCCAGTAGGCGGCGAAGGCGAAGTCGGTGGCCACCTGCAACACCTCGTGCTGCGGCTGGCGTATCGCCGCGAGCCCGGCGTCGAAGGCAGCCAGGCCCTCCTGCACGTGGCGCAGCAGGATCGCCCCGGCCTCGGTGAGCTGGATGCCACGGTAGACCCGGTCGAACAGCCGCGTGGCCAGCCGTCGTTCCAGGCGCTTGATCTGCTGGCTGACCGCCGGCTGGGTGGTGCCAAGCTCCTGGGCGGCGGCGGTGAAGCTGAGTTGGCGCGCGGCGGACTCGAAGGTCCGCAGCAGGTCGAGGGGCAGTTCCGCGTCGTCGTTATCCATAATCCATGCTTATCCGAGTCATGTTCCGCGCTGTGGTTTACGCGAATCGGCGTGGGTCGCACCATCGGCCCAGGCACTATCGCATAACTCGCAGAATGGATTAACCGGCATGTCACGTCCCAACATCCTGTTCATCATGGCCGACCAGATGGCCGCGCCGCTGCTGCCGCTGTACGCCGCCGACTCGCCGATCAAGCTGCCGCACCTGAGCCGCCTGGCCGGCGAGGGCGTGCTGTTCGACGCCGCCTACTGCAACAGCCCGTTGTGCGCGCCGTCGCGCTTCACCCTGGTCAGCGGCCAACTGCCGTCGAAGATCGGCGCCTACGATAACGCCGCCGACTTCCCCGCCGACGTGCCGACCTACGCCCACTACCTGCGCCGCCTCGGCTATCGCACCGCGCTGTCCGGCAAGATGCACTTCTGCGGCCCCGACCAGCTGCACGGCTACGAGGAGCGGCTGACCAGCGACATCTACCCGGCCGACTACGGCTGGGCGGTGAACTGGGACGAGCCGGACGTGCGCCCGAGCTGGTACCACAACATGTCCTCGGTGCTGCAGGCCGGTCCCTGCGTGCGCACCAACCAGCTGGACTTCGACGAAGAGGTAGTGTTCAAGGCCCGCCAGTATCTCTACGACCACGTGCGCCGGGGCGACGACCAGCCGTTCTGCCTGACCGTGTCCATGACCCACCCCCACGACCCCTACACCATCACCCGGCCGTTCTGGGACCTGTACCGCGACGAGGACATCCCGCTGCCGCGGGTGCGGATCGACCAGCACCAGCAGGACCCGCACTCGCAGCGGCTGCTCAAGGTCATCGACCTGTGGGACAAGCCGCTGCCCGAGCAGAAGATCCGCGATGCACGGCGTGCCTACTTCGGCGCCTGCAGCTACATCGACGCCAACGTCGGCAAGCTGCTGGCGACCCTAGAGGAAACCGGGCTGGCGCAGGACACCCTGATCGTCTTCTCCGGCGACCACGGCGACATGCTTGGCGAACGCGGGCTCTGGTACAAGATGCACTGGTTCGAGATGTCCGCGCGCGTGCCGTTGCTGGTGCACGCACCGAGTCGCTTCGGCGCGCGGCGGGTGAGCGCGGCGGTGTCCACCGCCGACCTGCTGCCGACCCTGGTGGAGCTGGCCGGCGGCGCGGTGCAGGCGAACCTGCCGCTGGACGGCCGCTCGCTGCTGCCGCACCTGCGCGGCGAGGGCGGGCACGATGAGGTGTTCGGCGAATACATGGCCGAGGGCACCCAGAGCCCGCTGATGATGATCCGCCGCGGACCGTACAAGTTCATCTATTCGGAACAGGACCCCTGCCTGCTGTTCGATCTGCACAACGACCCGCAGGAGCTGGAGGAGCTGAGCCAGTCGCCGCAGCACCACGCGCTGTTCACCGCCTTCCTCGCCGAGGCGCGGGCCAAGTGGGACATGCCGGCCATCCACCGGCAGGTACTCGCCAGCCAGCGCCGCCGACGGCTGGTGGCCGAGGCCCTGCGCATCGGCCGGTTGCAGAGCTGGGATCACCAGCCCTGGGTCGATGCCAGCCAGCAGTACATGCGCAACCATATCGACCTCGACGATCTGGAGCGCCGTGCCCGTTTTCCACAGCCCTGAGCCAACACGCACATCAACAACAGAGGTAGATGGCATGAACCGATTGAACGCCTTGCTCGCCGGCCTGCTGCTGGCCGCCACCCTGCCGGCCCAGGCCGAGCCGGAACAATGCCGCACGGTGAAGCTGGCCGACGCCGGCTGGAGCGACCTCGCCGTGACCAACGGCATCGCCAGCTTGCTGCTGGAAGGCATGGGCTACCAGACCCGGATCGATTCGCTGGCAGTGCCGATCATCTTCGGCGGCCTGCGCGACGGGCTGGTGGACGTGTTCCTCGGCAACTGGATGCCGGCACAGCAGAGCTACTACGACAGCTTCGTCGCCACCGGCCAGGTGGTGCAGCTGGCGCAGAACCTGGAGGGCACCGAATTCACCCTGGCGGTGCCGGCCTACGTGTGGGATGCGGGGGTGAAGGATTTCGCCGATCTGCAAAAACACGCCGGCGAGTTCAGGCAGAAGGTCTACGGCATCGGCTCCGGCGCGCCGGCCAACCAGTCGATCCAGCAGATCATCGACAAGAACGAATTCGGCCTGGGCGACTGGAAGCTGGTGGAATCCAGCGAGCCGGCGATGCTCTCGGAAGTGGAGCGGGCGGTGAAGCGCCAGCGCTTCATCGTCTTCCTCGGCTGGACCCCGCACCCGATGAACGTGCGCTTCGACATGCGCTACCTGAAGGGCGGCGAAGCCTACTTCGGCGCCAGCGGCAGCGTGCACACCCTGACCCGCAAGGGCTATGCGCAGGACTGCCCGAACGTCGCCAGGCTGCTGACCAACCTGCGCTTCAGCCAGGAGATGGAGAACGCCATCATGGCCGCGGTGGAGCAAAACAAGGGCAGCACCGCCGAGGCGGTGAAGGCCTGGCTCGCCGCCCACCCACAGGTACTGGAGCCCTGGCTGCAGGGCGTGAAGACCCTGGACGGCGGCGAGGCGCTGGTGGCGGTCAAGGCGCGGCTCTGAAGGATCATGATCCTCTGGCGCTGCCGGCCCATGGATACCGGCCTGCGCCGGTATGACGTGTAAAAGATGAGCTGCGGAAGGTGCCTATGACCATCAGTCCATCCGCACCCTCAACCATCCACCGCACTCTCAAGCCCGTCGCCCTGGCGAAGGCCGGGGCCCAGGAGGCTCACCGTCACTCCGGCGGCGCCTACCCATGGATACCGGCCTGCGCCGGTATGACGCGTGAGAGATGAGCTGCGGGAGAATGTCCATGACCACCAGCCCAATCGAACCCTCAACCATCCACCGCACTCTTAACCCCGTCGCCCCGGCGAAGGCCGGGGTCCAGTGGAATTGCACGGAGACTCGCCTCGCCATGCTCGAACGTCCACCCCATACCAAGGCCATCCTGGATGAATCGGGTATCGTCTCATCCAGGACCGTTCACTCCACTGCATCGCGCTAGAGAGCTTCCATGCACCGAAAGCGGCTCAAGCTGTTCCCCTTCCTCGCCTGGCTACCCCAACTGCGGCGGGCGGACCTGGGTAACGACCTGCTGGTCGGCCTCAGCGGCGCCATCCTCGCCCTGCCGCAGTCCATCGCCTATGCGCTGATCGCCGGGCTGCCGGCCGAATACGGGCTCTACGCGGCCATCGTGCCGGTGATGGTCGCCTGCCTCTGGGGCTCGTCCTGGCACCTGATCAGCGGGCCGACCGCGGCGATCTCCATCGTGCTGTTCACCAGCATCAGCCCACTGGCCACGCCGGGCAGCGTCGAATTCATCGCCCTGGCGCTGCTGCTGACCTTCCTCGCCGGGCTGTTCCAATGGCTACTGGGCATGCTGCGTTTCGGCGCCCTGGCGAACTTCGTCTCGCCCTCGGTGGTGCTCGGATTCATCCATGGCGCGGCCTTGGTGATCGCCGTCGGGCAGATGCCCAACCTGCTCGGTTTCGACCAGCCCAGCCAGCCCACCGCCGTACAGGATCTGCTGGCACTGGGCGGCCACCTGGGCGACGTGCACTGGCCCTCGCTGCTGGTAGGTTCAATCACCCTCGGCGTGTCGCTGCTGATACGCCGCCTGCTGCCGCGCTGGCCGGCGCTGCTGCTCGGTATCGTCGCCGCCAGTCTGGTGGTGCTCGCCCTGCCAGGAGTCTTCACCGAGGTGCCGCTGGTAAGCGCCTTCGCCGGCAGCCTGCCGCCGTTCAGTCCGCTGCCGCTGAACCTGCAGAACCTGCTGCAGCTGCTGCCCAGCGCCGTGGCTCTCGGCATGCTCGGCCTGGTCACCAGCCTGTCCATCGCTCGCGCCCTGGCGAGCAAGTCGCAGCAGATGCTCAACGTCGACCAGGAGGTGCGCGCCCAGGGCCTTTCCAACCTGATCGGCCCCTGGTTCTCCGCCTACCTGTCGGCCGGCTCCTTCACCCGCTCGGCGCTGAACCAGCAGGCCGGTGCCCGCTCGCCGCTGGCCGGGGTGTTCTCGGCGCTGTGGGTAGCGTTGTTCGCCCTGTTCGGCGCCGCGCTGATCGCCCATATCCCGCTGCCGGCGATGGCGGCGAGCATCCTGCTGATCTGCTGGGGATTGCTGGACTTGCGGGCGGTGAAGGCGCTGTGGCGGCTCAGCCACGCCGAGTTCGTGGTGATGGCGCTGACCTTCGCCGCCACCCTGCTGCTGGAGCTGCAGACGGCGATCTATGCCGGGGTGCTGGCCTCGCTGTTCTTCTACCTCAAGCGCACCTCGCGGCCGCGGGTGCAGCAGTGGCGCGAGGGCGAGGACGAGGTGCTGCGGCTAGAGGGCTCGATCTTTTTCGGCGCCTGCGCCTATCTGCAGCAACGCCTGCAGCGCTGCCAGGGGCGCCGGCTGGTCATCGACGCCAGCCACGTCAACTTCATCGACTACGCCGGGGTGGAAATGCTGCACCAGGAGGCGCGCCGGCTACTGGCGCAGAACCGCAGCCTGCACCTGCGCCATGCCCGGCCGCAGGTAATCGAGGAAGTGCTCAAGCTGGAAGGCGCCGGGCACTGCCCGGTGCGTTTCGAGGATTGATAGATCAATGCAGCGGCGAGCGGCCTTGCGTTGGGCTTCGCTGCGCTCAACCACAACCTACGCTAGACGGAAGGGCGCAGGCATTCACCCCAGCAGGCGACGGAGTTCCGCCAGCACCGGTGCGGTATCCGGGCGCACCCCGCGCCAGACGTAGAACGCCTCGGCGGCCTGCTCGGCGAGCATGCCCAGTCCGTCCAGGGTGCGCGCCGCACCATGCTGCGCGGCCCAGGCGTTGAAGGCGGTCGACTCCTTGCCGTACATCATGTCGTAGCACACCGTATGCCCCGGCGCGATCAGCCCCGGCGCAATCGGCGGCACGTCCCCGGCCAGGCTGGCCGAGGTGCCGTTGACGATCAGGTCCACCGGCGCATCGATCCAGTCGAAGCCGCTGGCGGCCACCGGTCCCAGGTCGGCGAAGGCCCGCGCCAGGGCCTCGGCCTTTTCCACCGTGCGGTTGGCGATGACCAGCTCTGCCGGGCGCTCGGCCAGCAGCGGCTCCAGCACCCCGCGCACGGCGCCGCCGGCGCCGAGCAGCAGGATGCGCTTGCCGCCCAGCGCAACCCCGTGGTTCACCGTCAGGTCGCGCACCAGCCCGGCACCGTCGGTGTTGTCGCCAAGCAGGCGACCGTCATCGAGCTTCTTCAGGGTGTTCACCGCGCCGGCACGCTCGGCGCGGGCGGTCAGGCTATCGGCCAGGCGGATGGCTTCTTCCTTGAACGGCACGGTGACATTGGCGCCCCTGCCCTCGGTGAAGAAGGCGCGGGCGAAGCCGGGGAAGTCTTCCAGCGGCGCGAGCAAAGCCTCGTAGCTCAGGTCCTGGCCGGTCTGTTGGGCGAACAGGCGATGGATCAGCGGCGACTTGCTGTGGCCGATGGGATTGCCGAACACGGCATAGCGGTCGATCATCTCACGCCTCCCCGAGCCAGTCGCGGTCGGTGAGGAAGTACTCGGTCAGGCGTGCCTCCGGCGTGCCCGGCTCGGGCTTCCAGTCGTAGCCCCAGCGCACGTGCGGCGGCAGCGACATCAGGATCGATTCGGTACGCCCGCCTGATTGCAGGCCGAACAGGGTGCCACGGTCGAATACCAGGTTGAATTCCACGTAGCGCCCGCGGCGATAAGCCTGAAACTCGCGCTCACGCTCGCCATAGGGCACCAGCTTGCGGCGCTGCACGATGGGCAGGTAGGCCTCCAGATAGGCGTCGCCGATAGCACGCATGAAGGCGAAGCTGGTATCGAAGTCCCACTCGTTGAGGTCGTCGAAGAACAGCCCGCCGATGCCGCGCGGTTCGTGCCGGTGCTTGAGGTGGAAGTAGCGGTCGCACCAGGCCTTGAACTTCGGATAGACCTCGGCGCCGAACGGCGCGCAGGCCTCGCGGGCGACCCGGTGCCAGTGCACGCAGTCTTCCTCCACCGCGTAGTAGGGGGTCAGGTCGAAGCCGCCGCCGAACCACCAGACCGGCTCCTCGCCTTCCTTCTCGGCGCTGAAGAAGCGCACGTTGGCGTGGGAGGTGGGCACATGGGGATTTTCCGGGTGGATCACCAGCGACACGCCGAGCGCCTCGAAACCGCGCCCGGCCAGTTCCGGGCGGTGGGCGCTGGCCGAGGGGGGCAGGGCATCACCGAAGACGTGGGAGAAGTTCACCCCGCCCTTTTCGATCAGCGTGCCGTTCTCGATCACCCGCGTGCGCCCGCCGCCGCCGGCCGGCCGCTGCCAGCTGTCCTCGAAGAAACGGCCACCGCCGTCCTCGGCTTCGAGGGCGGCACAGATGCGGTCTTGCAGGTCGAGCAGATAGGCCTTCACGGCTTCGGTGCGATCACTCACGGGGTCACCTTGAAACGCTGGCAAAGCCGCGCGGCGCTTGGGCCGGCGGCGAAAAGAGGCGCTAGCATAGCATCTGCGACGATTGACGCAGGCCGGCGGCGGCGCTTGGATAGGCGCTCCCAGGCCCTCCGAGAAGGAACCACGCAATGGCCAGACGCATCCAGTTCAGCACCCACGGCGGCCCCGAAGTCCTCCAGTGGATCGACCAGAATCCCGGCGAACCCGGCCCCCATGAGGTACTGGTACGCAACCACGCTATCGGTCTGAACTTCATCGACACCTACTACCGCAGCGGCCTGTATCCGCCGCCGGCCCTGCCCTCGGGCCTCGGCAGCGAAGGCGCCGGCGTGGTGGAAGCGGTGGGCAGTGCGGTCAGCCGTGTGCGCCCCGGCGACCGCGTGGCCTACGCCACCGGCCCGCTGGGCGCCTATGCCGAGCTGCACACGCTGCCGGAAGGCCATCTGGTCAAGCTGCCGGAGGCCATCGAGTTCGAGCAGGCAGCGGCGATGATGCTCAAGGGCCTCACCGTGCAATACCTGCTGCGCCAGACTTATCGCCTGCAGGGCGGCGAAACTATTTTGTTCCACGCGGCGGCCGGCGGCGTCGGCAGTATCGCCTGCCAGTGGGCCAAGGCCCTGGGGGTCAAGTTGATCGGCACCGTCGGTTCGGCGCAGAAGGCCGCGCTGGCCGAGTCCCTCGACGCCTGGGCGACCATCGACTACAGCCGGGAGAACGTCGTGCAGCGGGTTCTGGAGCTGACCGACGGCAAGAAGTGCCCGGTGGTCTACGACTCGGTGGGCAAGGACACCTGGGAAACCTCGCTGGACTGCGTGGCGCCACGTGGCCTGCTGGTCAGCTTCGGCAACGCCTCGGGGCCGGTCAGCGGGGTCAACCTCGGCATGCTGGCGCAGAAGGGCTCGCTCTACGTCACCCGTCCGACCCTTGGCGGCTACGCAGACACGCCGGAGCACCTGCAGGCGATGGCCGACGAGCTGTTCGAGATGGTGCAAAGCGGCAAGATCAGGATCGAAATCGGCCAGCGCTTCGCCCTGCAGGACGCCGCCGACGCCCATCGCGCCCTGGCCGGCCGGAAGACCACCGGCTCGACTGTATTGCTGCCCTGAATCGTAGCAGCACCGTAGGGTGGGTTAGGCGCGCACAAGCACGGTGGGCAGGAACACCCTGCAGCCAAGGCGCGCCGTAACCCACCGAGCATTCGCACCGTTGGACTACGCGGCGCCCGAACGGCTAAGCGGCTGGCTGGCACCTGGCATTGTGCCGCTCACCCAACCTACGGAAGCATTGCGGCGCAGAGCCTCTCATGCCGGGCGCACCACCTCGCCGGTCACCAGGTCGCGAATGATGCTGGGGTTCTTGCGCCCACCCAGCGCACCGCCGAGCACGGCATCCAGTTGGCGCGGGAAGTACTGCTCGACCCGCAGCCGCGTGCGCGCCGCCGGGCGCCCGCCAGGGTTGGCCGAGGTGGACACCAGTGGCCCGGTCAGCGCGCAGAGTTCACCCACCAGCGGGTGGTCGCTGACCCGCAGGGCGACGCTGCTGTGGCGGCCGACGATCCACTCCGGCAGACGGTCCTGGTGTGGCACCAACCAGGTATTCGGCCCCGGCCAGGTACTGGCCAGGCGCGCCTTCCAGGCATCCGGCAGGTCGGCGAGCAGGAAGTCGAACTGCCGAATGTTGTCGGCCACCAGAATCAAGCCCTTTTCCACCGGCCGCTCCTTCAGCGCCAGCAGGCGGTAGACCGCCTCGCCGTTCCACGGATCGCAGCCGAGCCCCCAGACCGCCTCGGTCGGATAGGCGATGACCCCGCCCTCGCGCACGATTCGCGCCACCCGCTGCACTCGCCAACTGCTTACCATCGCCATGCTCCCCGGATTGAACTGCGCGCAGTTTAACCAAGCCGAGCGGAGCGTCTATTGCCGAATGGTTACCTTACGCACAGCCGACCCAATGGCCGGCTTCACAGGCGACCTGGCCGTCCAGCTCCAGCTCGGTCAGTGCCGCCAGCACCTGGGGTAGGGGCCAGCCGCTGGCGGCGGCCAGCGCCTCGCTGCTGTGGGGGGCGGCGCGCAGCAAATCCAGCAAGGGGTGGCTTGCTCCGGCCTTCGCCGGCGTCGCCTGGGCAGGCGCCGATACCTGCCAGCCACGCAGCGCTTCGAGGATGTGCTCGATGCTTTCCACCAGAGTCGCACCCTCGCGGATCAACTGATGACAGCCGCGCGCGCCGGGATGGTGGATCGAACCGGGAATCGCATAGACCTCGCGCCCCTGTTCGACCGCCAGCCGCGCGGTGATCAGCGAACCGCTCGACGGGCTGGCTTCCACCACCAGCACACCGAGGGACAGGCCGCTGATGATGCGGTTACGCCGGGGGAAGTTGCTCGCGTGGGGCGGGCAGTCCAGCGGCAGCTCGGAAATCAGCGCGCCGCCATTGCCAACGATATCCGCCGCCAGCCGCACATGCCGCTGCGGATAGAGCCGCTGCAAACCGGTGCCGAGTACCGCCACCGTACCGCCGCCGGCGTCCAGGGCACCCTGATGCGCGGCGCCGTCGATGCCCAGGGCCAGACCGCTGGTGATCACGAAACCGCCACCAGCCAGGCTGCGGGCGAAGCTGCGGGCGGTGTCGAGACCCGGTCGCGAAGCACGCCGACTGCCGACCATAGCCAGTTGCGGTCGCTCCAGCAGTGCGGGATCGCCGGCGACGAACAGCAGCGGCGGCGCATCGTTCAGTTCCGCAAGCAGCGCCGGGTAATGCGGATCGTCCCACATCAGCAGGTGCTGGTCGGGTTGCTCCAGCCAGGCCAATGCGGCGGCGGCACGTTCGCGCACGGGTACGCTGCGACGAGCCTCGGCGCTGGCTGAAGGTAAACCCAGGGCACGCCAGGCAGCGGCTGGCGCACTGAGAGCGGCCGAGGCGCTAGCGAACGCGGAAAGCAACCTGGCGAAACGCCGCGGACCCAGCTCCGGCAGGCAATGCAGGCGCAGGCGGGCTTCCAGCTCGGCAGGGGTGATGCGATGGACAGAAGACTGCGACATGGCGATCGTCCTTGATCAGTCGCGCCGCCGAAGCGGCAGGGGAAACGAAAAAAGCCCCGCGGAGCGGGGCTTGGGGTATTACGGGTTGCGAACCTTGTCCATCAGTTCCAGCGAGCGGCTGGCGGCCAGGACCAGACCATAGCTGAGCTTGTCGTAGGCGCGGAACACCATCAGCAAGCCGGCGCGCTCATCCGGGATCTTGACCCTTTCACCGGTCACGCGGTCGCGAACGGTTTCGCCGGTCTTGTAGATCGCCAGCACATTGCCTTCGGTCAGGCCGTCGCGCTTGCCCCTGTTGATGGTCACCACGTCGTATTGGCCGATCTGGGTCACGCCACGCGGTATGTCGAGGATTACGCCGTTGATCTGGCTATCCGGCTCGCTGGGCATGAAGGTCGAGTTGATCGCGCGTTCCTCGGTGGGGAACAGGCGGTCGCCCAGGCGCACTTCCTGGGTGGTGCGGGTCAGGTTCAGCGTGGCGATGTCGCCTTCCTCGGAAACCACCTCGGTGCTGCCGATATCGTCGGCGTTGATGCCGAGGAATTCCTGGGTTTCCGGATCGATGTAGGTCTTGCCCTGGCGGAAGATGCCGTAGATACGCTGTTCGTCCGGGAACTCGCCGCGGCCATAGACCCGGTCACCGGTGCCGCTGACCACGCGCTCGGCATTGCCGGCGACGATGTAGGGCGCCTTCTGGAACGCTTCGGCAGTATCGACGATGCGGTTGGACAGCAGGAAGCTGTTGATCGCCTCCAGCGGAATGGTCGGGATCGCCTCGGCCATCGGCGTGCTGCGAACCTGCGGCGACAGCTTGATGGTCCCGCGCGAATCGCCGCGGTTGAGCATCAGGCGCGGCTGGCCGTCGACATAGACGAGGCTCAGGGTATCGCCCGGATAGATCAGGTGCGGGTTTTCGATCTGCGGATTGGCATGCCAGATTTCCGGCCACTTCCAGGGCTGGCTCAGGAAGCGTCCGGAGATATCCCATAGGGTGTCGCCTTTGACCACCGTATATTGCTCGGGATGCCCCTGCTTGAGCTCGACTGCGGCCTGGGCCAAACCCCCTGCGGCAAGCAGCAGCAGGGCGAGTAGTGATTTCCTCATACGGTGAATCCCTTTATTATGTGTAT
Source organism: Zestomonas ipomoeae (assembly GCF_057128665.1). Classification (NCBI taxonomy): domain Bacteria; kingdom Pseudomonadati; phylum Pseudomonadota; class Gammaproteobacteria; order Pseudomonadales; family Pseudomonadaceae; genus Zestomonas; species Zestomonas ipomoeae. Next base: position 152,703 of record NZ_JBSKHQ010000004.1, on the reverse strand, counting down.
TCACGTGAAGCGCCCTAGCGCCGCGGCTTGTCCTAGGGAAGCGCGGCGTGAACCCGTTTTTTCAATGCTGCTCATCATCTTAGCAGCGGATTTTTACTTTATTCCACAAGTGCATCACAAACGCATATGGCGATCCTGAACATCCTCGAATTTCCCGATCCGCGCCTGCGCACCATTGCCAAGCCGGTGGACGTGGTTGACGACGCTTTGCGCCAGTTGATCGACGACATGTTCGAAACCATGTATGCCGCCCCCGGCATCGGCCTCGCGGCTACCCAGGTCAATGTGCACAAGCGCCTGGTGGTGATCGACGTCAGCGAGGACAAGAGCGAACCGCTGGTGTTCATCAATCCCGAGTTCGAGCCGCTGACCGAGGAATGCGAGCAATACCAGGAAGGCTGCCTGTCGGTCCCCGGTTTCTACGAAAACGTCGAGCGTCCGCAGAAGGTGCGCATCAAGGCGCTGGGCCGCGATGGCCAACACTTCGAGATGATCGCCGAGGGCCTGCTGGCGGTGTGCGTGCAGCACGAGTGCGATCACCTCAACGGCAAGCTGTTCGTCGACTACCTGTCCAGCCTCAAGCGCGACCGCATTCGCAAGAAGCTGGAAAAACAGCACCGGCTCCAGGCGTAACAACCCAAAGGCTTGCCTCGGCAAGCCTTTTTTCTTAGCGAGAAAGCATGTCCGATTCCCTGCGCATCGTTTTCGCCGGCACCCCGGAATTCGCCGCCGAACACCTGCAAGCCCTGCTCGAAACCCCACACCGGATCGTCGCGGTCTACACCCAACCGGATCGCCCCGCCGGTCGCGGCCAGAAACTGATGCCCAGCCCGGTCAAGCAGCTCGCCGTCCGCCACGACATTCCGGTCCTGCAGCCCAAGACACTGCGCGACCCGGCGGCCCAGGCCGAGCTGGCAGCATTCGCTCCCGACCTGCTGGTGGTGGTCGCCTATGGCCTGATCCTGCCGCAGGCGGTGCTGGATATTCCGCGCCTCGGCTGCGTCAACAGCCATGCCTCGCTGTTGCCGCGCTGGCGCGGTGCGGCGCCGATCCAGCGGGCCATCGAGGCCGGCGACCGCGAAACAGGGGTGACGCTGATGCAAATGGAAGCCGGCCTGGATACCGGGCCGATGCTGCTCAAGACCATCACCCCGATCGCCCCCGAAGACACAGGCGGCAGCCTGCACGACCGCCTCGCCAGCCTCGGCGCGCAGACTCTGGTGCAGGGCGTCGCCGCACTGGCGGCCGGCACGCTGGTCGGCAAAGTGCAGGACGACTCCCTGGCGACCTACGCCCATAAACTGAACAAGGACGAGGCACGTCTCGACTGGAACCGCCCGGCGATAGCGCTGGAACGGCAGATCCGCGCCTTCAACCCCTGGCCGATCAGCCACAGCACGCTGCACGGCGAGCCGCTGAAGGTGCTGGCGGCGGAGCTGGGCGAGGGTAGCAGTGAACCCGGTCGCATCCTTGCCGTGAGCAAGGAGGGCCTGACCGTCGCCTGCGGCCAGGGCGCGCTGCGCCTGACCCGCCTACAACTGCCCGGCGGCAAGCCGCTGGCCTTCGCCGACCTGTACAACAGCCGCCGCGACCAGTTCGCCATCGGTTCGGTGCTGGGCGCATGAACCCGCGCTTGGCCGCCGCCCGCGCCCTCGGCGCCGTGCTTGCCGGCAAGGCTTCGCTGGGCAGCAGCCTGCCGGCGCAGCTGGACAAGGTCGAACCGCGCGACCGCGGCCTGACCCAGGACCTGGCCTACGGCGCCGCGCGCTGGCAGCCGCGCCTCGCCGCACTGGCGGAGAAGCTGCTGCAGAAGCCCTTCAAGAGCGCCGACAAGGACGTCGAAGCGCTGCTGCTGGTGGGCCTCTACCAGTTGTTCCACACCCGCATCCCTGCCCACGCCGCCATCGGCGAGACGGTCGGCTGCGCCGACAAGTTGAAGAAGCCCTGGGCCAAGGGCCTGCTCAACGCCGTGCTGCGTCGCGCCCAGCGCGAAGGCGAACAACTGCTGGCCGAACTGGAGCACGATCCGGTGGTGCGCACCGCCCACCCGCGCTGGCTGCAGAAGGCACTCAAGGCCCACTGGCCAGAGCAGTGGGAAGCGATCTGCGCGGCGAACAACGCCCATCCGCCGCTGATCCTGCGGGTCAATCGACGCCACGGTAGTCGCGACGATTATCTCGCCGAGCTGCGCCAGACCGACATCGCCGCCGAAGCCTGCCCGTTCAGCCGCGACGGCATTCGCCTGCACGAGGCGTGCGACGTCACCGGACTGCCCGGCTTCGCCGAAGGCCGCGTCAGCGTGCAGGACGAAGCCGCGCAACTGGCCGCCGAGTTGCTCGAGCTGGCTCCCGGCCAGCGGGTACTGGACGCCTGCGCCGCGCCCGGCGGCAAGACCTGCCACCTGCTGGAGGCCGAGCCGGGCCTGACCGAAGTGGTTGCCGTCGATCTCGAGGAAAGCCGCCTGGCGCGAGTCCGCGAGAACCTGCAACGCCTTGGCCTGGACGCCACGCTGATCGCCGCCGACGGCCGCGACGTCGCGGCCTGGTGGGACGGCCAGCCGTTCCAGCGCATCCTGCTCGACGCGCCCTGTTCGGCCACCGGGGTGATCCGCCGTCATCCGGACATCAAGCTGACCCGCCAGGCCGACGACATCCCGGCACTCGCCCAGCTACAGGGCGAGCTGCTCGACGCCCTCTGGCCAACCCTGGAAGTCGGCGGCGTGCTGCTCTATGCCACCTGCTCGACGTTGCCGGCGGAAAACTCCGACACCATCGCCGCGTTTCTCGCCCGCACCCCCGGTGCCCGCGAACTGGACATCGCCGGCCCGTTCGGCATCAAGCAGCCCCATGGCCGCCAGTTGTTGGCACAGCAGCACGGCCACGACGGCTTCTACTATGCCAAGCTGATCAAGATCGCCGCCTCCGTCCGCGGCTGAGGAAGGACTCGCATGAAGATCATCATTCTCGGCGCCGGCCAGGTTGGCGGCACCCTCGCCGAACACCTGTCGGTGGAGGCCAACGACATCACCGTGGTGGACACCGACGGCGATCGCCTGCGCGACCTCGGCGACCGCATGGATATTCGTACCGTGCAGGGCCGTGGCTCTTTCCCGACGGTGCTGCGCCAGGCCGGTGCCGACGATGCCGACATGCTGATCGCGGTGACCAACAGCGACGAGGTGAACATGATCGCCTGCCAGGTCGCCTACACCCTGTTCCACACCCCGACCAAGATCGCCCGCGTGCGCGAGTCGGCCTATCTGACCCGCGCCGGCCTGTTCGACAACGAGGCGATCCCGGTGGACGTGCTGATCAGCCCCGAGCAGGTGGTGACCAACTACATCAAGCGCCTGATCGAATACCCCGGCTCGCTGCAGGTGATCGACTTCGCCGAAGGCAAGGCCCAGCTGGTGGCGGTGCGCGCCTACTACGGCGGCCCACTGGTCGGCCAGGAGCTGCGCCAGTTGCGCCAGCACATGCCCAACGTGGATACCCGGGTGGCGGCGATCTTCCGTCGCAACCGGCCGATCATCCCCCAGGGCGATACGGTGATCGAGGCCGACGACGAGGTGTTCTTCATCGCCGCCAAGGGCCATATCCGCGCGGTGATGAGCGAGATGCGCCGCCTCGAGGACAGCTACAAGAAGGTGGTGATCGCCGGCGGCGGGCACATCGGCGAGCGCCTCGCCGAGGCCATCGAGAGCCGCTATCAGGTGAAGATCATCGAGCGCAATCCGGCCCGCTGTCGCTACCTGTCGGAAACCCTGGACAGCACCATCGTGCTGCAGGGCAGCGCCTCGGACAAAGACCTGCTGGTCGAGGAGAACATCAACGACGCCGACATCTTCCTCTCGCTGACCAACGACGACGAGGCCAACATCATGTCGTCGCTGCTGGCCAAGCGGCTCGGCGCGCGCAAGGTGATGACCATCATCAACAACCCGGCCTACGTCGACCTGGTGCAGGGCGGCGAGATCGACATCGCCATCAGCCCGCAGCTGGCCACCATTGGCACCCTGCTGACCCACGTGCGCCGCGGCGACATCGTCAGCGTGCACTCCCTTCGCCGCGGCGCCGCCGAAGCCATCGAGGCCATCGCCCATGGCGACGCCAAGTCGAGCAAGGTGGTCGGCCGCGCCATCGAGGACATCCCGCTGCCGCCGGGCACCACCATCGGCGCGATCATTCGCGACGAGGAGGTGCTGATCGCCCACGATGACACCATGATCGAATCCGGCGACCACGTGATCCTGTTCCTGGTGGACAAAAAATACATCCGCGACGTCGAGCGGCTGTTCCAGGTCGGCCTGACCTTCTTCTGAGCGGAGCCTCGTGATGATCGAATCCCTGGAGAAGATGCTGGCCAAGGGCATGGACAACGCCATGCTGCGCTTCGGCCTGGGCAAGGCCTACCTGGACGGCGGCGACAGTGCCAGGGCCGCCGAGCACCTGCAACGCTGCGTGGCCTTCGACCCCAAGTATTCGGCCGCCTGGAAGCTGCTCGGCAAAGCCCTCGACGCTCAAGGCGACAAGGATGCGGCCCGGCACGCCTGGGAACAGGGCCTGGCCGCCGCCCGCGAACATGGCGACAAGCAGGCGGAGAAGGAAATGAGCGTCTTCCTCCGTCGGTTGCAGCGCCAGAGCTGACGCCGTCGCAAAATATACGCGTCGGTCGGCGCCAAGGTAGGCGGACCGGCTCGACTGCTTCATCATGCACGGCTGAATCGTTGTCCGAACAATGGATTGTGCCTCTTGATCGACTCCTCCCAAGTCCGCCGCCTCGCACTTCTCGGCAGCGGCCGCGCTTTGCCCCAACGCCGCCTGACCAGCACCGAACTCGACCATTCGCTGGGTCTCAAGGCCGGAACCGTGGAACGAGTCGGTGGTGTACGCAGCCGCGCCTTCGCCGGCCCTGACGAAACCGCCGCCAGCCTTGCTGCGCTGGCCGCCCAGCGTGCGCTTGAGGCCGCCGGCCTGACCGCGGAACAGCTCGACTGCGTGGTCGCCGCCAGCGGCACCATGGACCAGGGCATGCCCTGCAACGCCGCCCTGGTCCACCGCGAACTCGGCCTCGGCCGCAGCGGCATCCCGGCGTTCGACATCAATGCCAGCTGCCTCGGTTTCATCGCCGCACTCGACCAACTGTCCTGGCCGCTGGCCGCAGGGCGCTACCGGCGGGTGCTGCTGGTCTGCGCCGACATCGCCTCCTGCGGCCTGGACTGGCAGCACCTGGAAAGCGCGACGATCTTCGGCGACGGCGCCGCCGCCGTGGTGCTCGGCGCGCCGGGCAGCGGCCGCGGCCTGCGCATCCTCGCCTCGCAACTGCGCACCTATTCCCAGGGCGCAGCGTTCTGCCAGATTCCCGCCGGCGGCTCGCGGCACCATCCGACGCGGGTCGGCGAAGCCTTCCTGCCGCTGACGCGCTTCGCCATGCAGGGCAAGGCGGTCTATCGCCTGGCCTCGAGCCATTTGCCGGGGTTCCTCGCCAGCCTGCTCGGCGAGGCCGGGATCAGCCGCGAGCAGATCGACTGGGTGATCCCGCACCAGGCCAGCCGCCTGGCCATGGAGCACCTGACCCGACGCCTGCGCTTCGCCCCGCAGAAGGTGGTCGACATCTTCGCCGAGCATGGCAACCAGGTCGCCGCCTCGCTACCCACGGCCCTGGACATCGCCCTGCGCGACGGGCGTCTCCAGCCCGGCCAGCGGGTGTTGCTGCTCGGCAGCGGCGCAGGGCTTTCGCTGGGCGGCATGCTGCTGGAGCTGGCATGAAGGTCGTGGTCACCGGCGGCACCGGCTTCGTCGGGCGGCATATCGCCTGGCGTCTGGCAGCCGAGGGCTGCGAGGTGGTCTTCTGCGGCCGCAACCGCGCGGCGGCCGAGGAGGTACTGCGCCTGACGCCGGCTCCGCTGCGCTTCGTGCCGCTCGAACATGGCACCGACGGCGCCGCCGCGAGCCTGCTGATGGCGGTCGAGGGTGCGCACGCGGTGGTCCACTGCGCCGCGCTGTCCGCCCCCTGGGGCAGCCAGGAAGCGTTTCGCCGCGCCAACCTCGACTCGACCGGGGAGGTGATCGACGCCTGCCGCGCCCACGGCGTGGCGCGCCTGGTTCACCTGTCGACGCCGAGCCTGTATTTCGATTTCCGCGACCGCCTGGGTATTCGCGAGGACGAGCCGTTACCGCCACCGGTCAACCGCTACGCCCGCACCAAGGGCGAGGCGGAAGTCCTGCTGCAACAGGCGGACCTTGGGCAGACGCTGGTGCTGCGCCCGCGAGCGATTTTCGGCCCCTGGGACGCCACCCTGATGCCGCGCATGCTGCGGGTGATGCGGCGCGGGGCGATCCCCTTGATGCGCGGCGGCGAGGCCGAGCTGGACCTGACCTACATCGACAACCTGGTCGACGCGATCTGCCTCGGCCTGACCCACCCGCTGCCGCGCCGCTACAACCTGTACAACCTGAGCAACGGCGAACCGATCCGCCTGGACCATCTGCTCGCCCGAGTCGCCGACGCCTTCGACCTGCCACTGCGCACCCGCCGCCTGCCCTGGCCACTGGTCTCGACCCTTGCCCGCGTACTGGAGACCGCCGCGCGCCTGGGCTCGGGCGCCGAACCGCTGCTGACCCGCTATAGCGCCGGGGTGCTCGCCTTCAGCCAGACCCTGGACACCCGCGCCATTCGCGACGAGCTGGGCTGGCAGCCGCGCGTCGGCCTGGATGAGGGCATCCGCCGCCATGCCCACTGGTGGAGGGAGCAGATCCGATGAGCAGCGTACCGTTCGAATGGCTGCGAGTCGGCTGGTGCCGCCATCTGGAGTGCATGGCCGCACGCGGCGCACGCCTGGCCCGGGTGGAGTTTCCCTCCTACTGCGGCCTGCTGCGGCATCCGCAGCACGGCTGGATGCTCTACGACACCGGCTACGCCGAACACTTCCTCACCGCCACCGAGCGGCTGCCCGAGCGCCTCTATCGCCGCATGCTGCCGGTCTCGCTGCCGGCCGAGGAATGCCTGTTGGCGCAGTTGGCCGCGCGCGGGCTGACGGCCGACGACATTGGCCACATCATCGTCTCGCACTATCACGGCGACCATGTCGCCGGCCTGCGCGACTTCCCGCGTGCCCGCTACATCGCCCTGCGCGCCGACAGCGAGCAACTGCTCGGGCTGCGCGGCAAGCGCTGGCAGGCAACCCTGCACGGCCATTTGCCCAGCCTGCTGCCGGACGACTTCCTGGCCCGCCTGAGCCAGGCCGACGACTGCCCGACGCGGCCGCTGCCGGCCTGGATGGCACCCTTCGCCGACGGCCTCGACCTGTTCGGCGACGGCAGCCTGCTCGGCGTGCCGCTGCCGGGCCACAGCCACGGCCAGCTCGGCCTGTTCATCGCCGACGCCGGCGGCCGCCCGGTGCTGCTCGCGGCGGACGCCTGCTACTCCCTGCCGGCCTGTCGCGACGGTCGCCTGCCGCCTCCAGCGACCCTCTGGTTCAGCAGCGCCGATGTCCGGGCCTACCGCACGACCTTCGCCGCCCTCGGTGCGCTGCACCGGCGCGAACCGGTCCTGGCGATCCTGCCATCGCACTGCAGCGCGGCCCGGGAGGCCTTCCAACATGGCCGTTGAACGTTTGCGCAGCCTGGCGCGGATCGCCGTCAGCTTCGCCCACAGCCGCTGGTGCCTGCGTTTTCGCAGCCGCGCCGCGCTGGAAGCCTGGCAGCGGCGCCGGCTGAAGCGATTCCTCCGTGGGGTGATGCCGCGGGCGCCCCGTTTCCATGCACTGGCCGGGTTGCCCCTGGAGCAGCTGCCGTACATGGACAAGCACGTGCTGATGAGCCAGTTCGCCGCCTGCAACACGCGCGGCATCGAGCTGCAACCGGCCCTCGAGGTAGCGTTGCGGGCCGAGGAATCGCGCGATTTCGCGCCGCTGCTGGGCGAGTTCACCGTCGGCCTGTCCAGCGGCACTTCCGGGCATCGCGGGGTGTTCCTGGTCAGCGCCGAGGAACGCGAGCGCTGGGCCGGCACGCTGCTCGCCCGTACCCTGCCACGGGCACTGCTCAGGCACCTGCTGCCTGGGCAGCCGCCGCTGCGCATCGCCTTCTTCCTGCGTGCCAACAGCCGCCTCTACACCACCCTGGCCAGCCGGCGGATCGACTTCGCCTTCCATGACCTGCTGCTCGGCCTGGACGCCGCGCGGCCCGTGCTCGAGCGCCAGCAGCCGGACGTGTTGGTGGCCCCAGCCACGGTGCTGCGCGGCCTGGCCGAGGCGAAGCTGGCCGGCCGCCTGCGCATCGCCCCACGGCATCTGGTCGCGGTGGCCGAAGTGCTCGAAGCAGCCGACGCCGCGCGCATCGAGCAGGCCTTCGGCCGCCGTCCGGCACAGATCTACCAGGCCAGCGAGGGCTTTCTCGGCTACAGCTGCGAGCGGGGCAACCTGCATCTCAACGAGAGCCACCTGATGGTCGAACCCGAGTGGCTCGACGCCGAGCAGCGGCGCTTCCTGCCGGTGATCACCGACTTCTCCCGTACCACCCAGACCATCGTGCGCTACCGCCTGAACGACATCCTGCGCCTGGCCGCGCAGCCGTGCCCGTGCGGCAGGGCGGAGCGTACCCTGGAGGCCATCGAGGGCCGCGCCGACGAGGTGCTTTGGCTGCCGGCGCAGGACGGCGGTGAACTGCGGCCGCTGTATCCGGACCTGGTGCGACGAGCCATCACCACCGCCGCCGCGGACATCCACGAGTGGAGCGTGTGCCAGCAGGGCATGACCTGGCAGTTGGGCCTGCTGGCGGATTCGCCGGAACAGGCGCAGGCGGCGATCGGACGGGCCCTGGGCGAGCTGTTCGAACGGCAGGGCGTGCGCCCCGCAGGACTGGCATTCGGCCCCTGGCAGGCACCCGAGGCCGGAGCCAAGCGTCGCCGATTGCGGCTGGCACAGCGCCCGGAGGAGCCTTCATGCACGTACTGATCCTCGGTGCCCGCGCCCCGGCGTGCCTGGAATGGGCGCGCGCCTGTGCCGCCAGCGGCCACCGGGTGACGGTTGCCGATTCGCTGGCCTGGCCGCTGGCGCGTTCCAGCCGCGCCGTGCAGGCCTTCGTCCGCCTGCCCGAGCCCCGTGCCAATCCCCAGACCTGGATCGAAGCGCTGGCGGCGCTGGTCCGGGACCGACGCATCGACCTGCTGCTGCCGACCTGCGAGGAAGTCTTCTACCTGGCCCATGGGTTGCCGCAGCTGGCGTCGCTGTGCCGCGTGCTGACCAGTGACTTCGCGCTGCTGCACCAGCTCCATCACAAGGGGCAGTTCGCCGAATTGACCCGCGGTTGGCCGATAGCAGCACCGCCGACGCGGTTGCTGGAAACCCGCGACCAGGCCGAGGCGCTGGCCTCGGACAGCGAGGCCTGGGTATTCAAGCCGGCCTACTCGCGCTTCGCCTCGCGCACCCTGATCCGACCGACCGCGGGCCAGGTTCGCGCGTTGCGGCCAACGCCGGCGCAGCCCTGGGTGGCCCAACGCTTCGTCGCCGGCCGTGAGCACTGCAGCTTCAGCCTGCTGGTCGACGGCGAATTGCGTGCCCACGCCTGCTACCAGCCGCGCTACCGCGTCGGCCGCGGTTCGGGCATCTACTTCAGCCCGACCCGGCCCGCCGCGGTGCTGGCCTTCGTCGAGGCGTTCGGCCGCGCCACCGGCTACACCGGCCAGGTCGGCTTCGACTTCATCGAGGACAGCGCCGGCCAGTTCCAGGTGCTCGAGTGCAACCCGCGCGCCACCAGCGGCATCCACCTGTTCGACGACCAGCCGCAGCAACTGCTCGCCGCGCTCTGCGAACCCCGGCCCAGCGCGCTGCTGGCCAGCCCGGCGCCGCGCATGGTGGCGCTGGCGATGCTGCTGGTGGCCGCACCGCGCCATCTGTTCTCCCGGGACTTCTGGCAAGACTATCGGCTGGGCCGCGATGTGATCGTGCGTGACGGCGACCTCGGTCCGCTGTGGGCACAACTGGTGGGCGTCGGCGAGATCACCGGCCGCGCACTGGCACGCCGGCGCGGCTTGCTGGCCGCATCCACCGTGGATATCGAGTGGGATGGCCAATCGCTGGAGGCGCCGCAGCCATGAGGTTGCTGGCGGCCGACGAGCCGAGCCTGGCGGCCTGCGACAGCCCCGCCGCGCGCTATGTGCGCGGCCACGCCGAGCGTGGCATCGACAATTTGCACACGCAGTTGCTGCTGCTCGATCTCGGTCGCTGGCAGATGCCGGTGTCGCTCAATGATGGCGGCGAGCGGCCGGACAACTGCTACGTGGTCTCGCCATTGACCGCCTACAGCGGCTACGCCCGCGACGAATTGCAGCGGCTGCGGCGCCCGTGGCTGGCGCGCCTGCTGCGGCCCCTGGTCGACGGCGTGGAGCGCCTGCTGGCCGACGCACGCCTCGAGCGCATCGTGCAGGTCAACAACTGGCTGCTGTCGACCAACCTGTATCCCGGCGACTGGCACGGCGAACAGTTGGCTGAACTGACCGAGCTGCTGCGCACCCGCTTTCCCCAGCACGCCTTCGGCTTCCGCTCGCTGAACCCGGCGAACAACGGCACGTTGCTCGCCCGGCTGCGGGGCTTGGGTTACCTGGCGGTACCGAGCCGCCAGGTCTACCTGTTCGATGGCCGGGCCGGCGCGGACAGCCGTTACCTGCAACACCAGAACTGCCGCCACGACGCCCGCCTGCTGCGCCGCAGCGACTACCGGGTCGAACGCGGCGAGGCGCTGGCCGCGGTGGAGTTCGAGCGCCTGGAGCAGCTCTACAACCTGCTCTACCTGGACAAGTACTCGCCGCTCAACCCGCACTATCGCGCCGCCTGGCTGCGCCAGGGCGTGGCCGACGGCTGGCTGGAGTTGCGCGTGCTGCGCAGCGCCAGCGGGCGCATCGACGGCGTGGCCGGCTGGTTCGCCAGCGATGCGGTGCTCAGCGCGCCCATCGTCGGCTACGACACCGCATTGCCGCAGCGCGCCGGCCTCTACCGCCAGTTGACCCGGCTGTGCCTGGCGGAGGCAGCGAACCGGCGCATGGTGCTCAACTTCAGCTCCGGTGCCGCGCACTTCAAGCGCCTGCGCGGCGGCCAGGCGCAAATCGAATACAGCCTGGTGCATATCGCTCATCTGCCGCTGCGCCAGCGCCTGGTCTGGCACCTGCTCGCCGCGCTGCTGCAGGGCATCGGCGTGCCGCTGATGAGGATGCTCAAGCTATGAGACAGGGCGACGATCCGTTTGCCTGGTGGTGGCCGTTGGCGACCACCCGCCAGCTCGGCGCCCGCAGGCCGCTGGCGCGGGTGCTGCACGGCCGGCCGCTGGTGCTGTTCCGCGACAGCGGCGGCCAGCCGGCGGCGCTGCCGGACCGCTGCCCCCATCGCCTGGCGCCGCTGAGCCAAGGTTGCGTGCGCGACGGCGCCGTCGAATGCCCCTACCACGGCTGGCGCTTCGACGCGGGCGGCCACTGCACCCGGGTCCCCGGCACGCACGAGCAACGCAGCCGGGGGCCGCTGCTGCAGTCGCTGCAAACCTGCGAAGCCCACGGCCTGGTGTGGGTGCGTGCCACCGCGGGGGCGGGGAGCGCGCCCTGTGCGCCGGCGCAGACGAAGGAGGCGCTGGACGTGTTCTGGCTGCATGACCAGGTGCGCTGCAGCCTGCTGGAAGCTGCCGAGAATTTCCTCGACGCCTTCCATACCCACTTCGTGCACGCCGGTTGGATTCGCCGGGACGCGCGGCGGCAACGAGTGATTGCCGAGGTGCGCGCACTCGACGACGGCATCGAGGCGCGCTACAGCGAGGAAGGCACGCAGGACGGGCTGGTCTCGCGCCTGCTGGAGGGCAGCCGCGGCGAGAGCTTCGGTCGCTTTCGGCTGCCGGGACTGGCGGAAATCGAGTACCGCGACCGCGCCGGTCGCCTCACCCTGCTGGTCAGTGCCTGGCTGGTGCCCGCCGAGCGTGGCCGGTTGCAGGTGATCGCCCGGGTCGCGACACGCCGTGGCCGTCTGCCGGGATGGCTCAAGCGCCTGACCCTGCGACCGCTGTTCGGCGTGGTGCTGGGCCAGGACAAGCGGATTCTCGAAGCGCTGAGCGCCAACCACGCACGTTTCGCCGACAGCCCCCACGGCTGGGGACCGGGACGACCGCTGGACAGCCGCCAGGACCTGCTCGGCCCCTGGATTCGCCAGTTGCTCGAAGTCGGTGCGCTGGACGGCTTCGTCGGCCGCCGCCTGGAGCTCGACCTTTGAGCGACGGGTCTCTCGCTGCCGCCTTCGGCGTGTGCTCCACTCCGGCTGGCGCTCGGCACTTCACTGTTCCGGCGCGGTCTGCATGCTCACACCGTCGCAGGAGTGCGTTCATGTCGATAAGCCACCCAGCCCGCGTCCTGCTGCTGCTCGCCGCCAGCGGCGCGGCGTCCCTCAGCCTGGCCGCGGCGGAGCCGCTGGAACCCTTCGAAGTGCTGGAGGTGGGGCAACCGCTGCTGAGCATGCAGGCCGCCAAGGACCCGGGACTGCCCGAAGCCTGCCGCCACTGGCAGCTATCGGCGGCGGATGCCGAGCGATTCCTCAGCCTCAGCGAGGTGGTCGATGGCCAGGCGCTGCATTACCAGTTCGACTGGCTGCCCTGCCGGGTCGAAGGCCGGCTGCGCGATCGCGCAGGAACGGTATGGAATTTCGAGATCAACGCCGCCGCCGTCGCCAGCCTCTGGCAGAAACCGGACGACCGGCAGTTCCGCGGCTGCCGCCAGGCCGACTGCGAACCGCTGGTCCTGATGATGCCGGAAGACGCGCCGGCCGAACGCTGAGCGGGCGGGCGTCGGCCGGTCCTACGTCTCGATGAAGCGCAGGCCCATGCCCGTGGCCTCGAAGCGCACCACTTCCATCGCCACCACCGGCGCTTCGACCGGCAGGTCCTGTACTTGGCCGCTGACTACTTCGCCGATCTTCAACAGGCTCTGCGCATCGTCGAGGATCACGAAAACACCGGTATTGGAAATGTCCCGGGTGCGCACCAGCATCTGCCCGTGCTGCGGATGGTCGATGCGGATGCGAACCTTGAGCGATGTGCGGGGGCTTTCGCGCTTGTTTTCCATGATCGACCCTGTTGTTGTGTTTTTTCAGGTAGATGGCGCCACGCTACAGCGATGACGAAGCGCCTTCAATACCATTTGGCCTCTCCGGCAGGACGCTTCTTGAAGCGCTTCATGCTCCACATGTACTGGCTGGGGAAGCGCTTCACCTGTTGCTCGATGCCCTGGTTGAGCGCGGCCACCGCGGCGTCCATGTCCTCGCCGTACAGCGCCTCGGGCGCCGCCTCGATCACCACCTGGTAGCCACTGCCGTCTTCCAGGCGCAGCGCATGCATGAACACCGCCTCGGCCTTGCGCCCTTGCACCAGGGACGGCACGAACTTGCTGGTCAGCGTCGACACGCCGAAGAAGGGCACGAACAGGCCGCTGGATACGCTCGGCTCCGGGTCGGCGGCAATGCCGACCACACCGCCCTTGCGCACCGACTTGACCATCGACAGGATGCCCTCGCGGGTCGACGCCGCCATGCTGTTGCCCAGCTGGGTACGCTGGCGCAGCAGCAGTTCGTCGACGGCCTTCAGCTTCGGCGGGCGATAGAGAATCATCGGCTGGCATTTCGAGCAGACGTACTGCAGCAGCATTTCCCAGTTGCCCAGGTGGCTGCTGATCAGCACCACGCCCTTGCCACTGGCCAGGGCGCTTTCCAGTACTGGCAAGCCCTGGACTTCACGAATCAACCCGAGGGACTTGGACGCCGGCCAGATCCAGGCGCAGGCGCTTTCGGTCATGGTCATGCCGATGTCGCGCAGGCTGCGGCGGACCAGGCGCTCGCGCTCGGCCGCGTCGAGCGCGGGAAAGCACTTGCCGAGGTTGATGCGCGCCACGTCGCGCGAACGGTTGGGCAGCTTCCACATCAGCCAGCCGATGGCGGCGCCGACACGCTGCACCAGGCGCCAGGGCAACAGCGCGAAAAGACGCAGGAAGGCCACCACCAGCGCGCCCTTGAGCTTCTCCACAGACGGTCTCCCGTGAATCGAAAGGCGCGTATTGTACCCGAGCGATCCGTCCCGGGCGCGAGCCGGCTGCGAGCCGCTCAGGCCGGTTCGCCCACCAGCTCGGCATAGCGATCGCAATCGGTGGTGTGGTCCATCACCATGCCCGCCGCCTGCATGAACGCGTAGCAGATGGTTGGCCCGACGAAGGTGAAGCCGGCCTTCTTCAGCGCCTTGCTCATCGCCTCCGCTTGGTCGGTCAGCGCCGGCATGTCGCCACGGCCGCTGAAGCGGTTGATCTTCGGCTCGCCGCCGACGAAGGACCAGAGCAGGGCGACCGGGTCTGCCAGCTTCAGCCAGGCCTGGGCGTTCTGCCGCACGGCCTTGAGCTTCAAGCGGTTGCGAATGATGCCGGGGTCCTGCATGAGCGTTTCGATTTCCTCGTCGCTCAGCCGCGCCAGGCGCTCGGCGTCGAAGCCGAACAATACCTCGCGATAGCGCTCGCGCTTTTTCAGCACGGTGATCCACGACAATCCGGCCTGGAATCCCTCCAGCAGCAGCAGTTCGAACAGGGCCTGTTTGTCGTACTGGGGCACGCCCCATTCGTGGTCGTGGTAGGCGATGTACAGGGGGTCGTCGGTACACCAGAAGCAGCGCGGCATAAGGCTTTCCTTGCGTTGAGACGGGGACTAATCGGGTATACTCCGGCGCTTTACGTCGAAGCTTCAGCACAGGTGAATTTGTGAGCCAGACTACGCCCGCCGTGCGCACCTTCCAAGACCTGATCCTCGCGCTCCAGCAATACTGGGCCGAGCAGGGCTGCGTGGTGCTCCAGCCCTACGATATGGAAGTTGGCGCCGGCACCTTCCACACCGCGACCTTCCTGCGTGCCATCGGCCCCGAGACCTGGAACGCCGCCTACGTGCAACCCAGCCGGCGTCCCACCGACGGCCGCTACGGCGAGAACCCCAACCGCCTGCAGCACTACTACCAGTTCCAGGTGGTGTTGAAGCCGAACCCGGACAATTTCCAAGAGCTCTACCTGGGCTCGCTCAAGCGCATCGGCATCGACCCGCTGGTGCACGACATCCGCTTCGTCGAGGACAACTGGGAGTCGCCGACCCTCGGCGCCTGGGGCCTGGGCTGGGAAATCTGGCTGAACGGCATGGAAGTCACCCAGTTCACTTACTTCCAGCAGGTCGGCGGCATCGAGTGCTACCCGGTGACCGGCGAAATCACCTACGGCCTGGAACGCCTGGCCATGTACCTGCAGGGCGTCGACTCGGTCTACGATCTGATCTGGACCGACGGACCGTTCGGCACCGTCACCTACGGCGACGTGTTCCACCAGAACGAGGTGGAGCAGTCCACCTTCAATTTCGAGCACGCCAACGTGCCCAAGCTGTTCGAGCTGTTCGATTTCTACGAGAGCGAAGCCAATCGCCTAAGCGAACTGGAACTGCCGCTGCCGACCTACGAAATGGTGTTGAAGGCGTCCCACACCTTCAACCTGCTGGATGCCCGCCGCGCCATCTCGGTGACCGAGCGCCAGCGTTACATCCTGCGTGTGCGCACCCTGGCCCGCGCCGTGGCGCAGAGCTACCTGCAAGCCCGCGCCAGACTCGGCTTCCCCATGGCCAAACCCGAACTGCGTGATGAAGTGCTGGCCAAGCTGAAGGAGGCCGCGGAATGAGTGCACTGGATTTTCTCGTCGAACTGGGTACCGAAGAGCTGCCGCCCAAGGCCCTGAAGAGCCTTGCCGACGCGTTCCTCGCCGGTATTGAAAAAGGCCTCAAGACGGCCGGGCTGGCCCATGCAGGTGCCCGCGCGTACGCCGCGCCGCGCCGCCTGGCGGTGCTGGTCGAGCAGTTGGCAACCCAGCAGCCGGACCGCAGCCTCAACCTCGATGGCCCGCCGTTGCAGGCAGCCTTCGACGCCGGCGGCAACCCGACCCAGGCTGCCCTTGGCTTCGCCAAGAAGTGCGGCGTCGATCTGGAGCAGATCGACAAGAGCGGCCCGAAGCTGAAATTCAGCCAGAACATCCCCGGCCAGCCCGCCGCCGACCTGCTGCCCGGCATCGTCGAAGCATCGCTGAACGAACTGCCGATTCCGAAGCGCATGCGCTGGGGCGCGCGCAAGGAAGAGTTCGTCCGCCCGACCCAGTGGCTGGTGATGCTGTTCGGCGACACAGTAATCGACTGCGAGATCCTCGCCCAGAAGGCCGGCCGCGAGTCCCGCGGCCATCGCTTCCACAGTCCGGGCCAGGTGCATATCTCCAAGCCTTCGAGCTACCTGGAGGACCTGCGCGGCGCCTATGTGCTGGCCGACTTCGCCGAGCGCCGCGCGCTGATCGCCCGGCGCGTCGACGAACTGGCCGCGGCGGAGCAGGGCAGGGCCATCGTGCCCGCCGGCCTGCTCGACGAGGTCACTGCTCTGGTGGAGTGGCCGGTACCGCTGGTCTGTTCCTTCGAAGAACGCTTCCTCGAAGTACCGCAGGAAGCGCTGATCACCACCATGCAGGACAACCAGAAATACTTCTGCCTGCTGGATGCCAACGGCAAGCTGCTGCCGCGCTTCATCACCGTCGCCAACGTCGAGAGCCGCGACCCGGCGCAGATCGTCGCCGGCAACGAGAAGGTCGTGCGCCCGCGCCTGACCGACGCCGAATTCTTCTTCAAGCAGGACAAGAAGCAGAAGCTGGAAAGCTTCAACGAACGCCTGGCCAACGTGGTGTTCCAGGCCCAGCTGGGCTCGGTGTTCGACAAGGCCGAACGGGTATCCCGATTGGCCGCGTTCATCGCCGGCCAGGTGGGCGGCGACGCCGAGCGCGCCGCCCGCGCCGGCCTGCTGTGCAAATGCGACCTGGCCACCGAGATGGTCGGCGAGTTCCCCGAGATGCAGGGCATCGCCGGCTACTACTACGCACTCAATGACGGCGAGGCGCAAGACGTCGCCCTCGCGCTGAACGAGCAGTACATGCCGCGCGGTGCCGGCGCCGAGCTGCCGAGCACCCTGACCGGCGCCGCCCTGGCGGTGGCCGACAAGCTGGACACCCTGGTTGGCATCTTCGGCATCGGCATGCTGCCCACCGGTAGCAAGGACCCCTATGCCTTGCGCCGCGCCGCGCTCGGCGTGCTGCGCATCCTCATCGAGAAGCAGCTCGACCTCGATCTGGCCCAGGCCATTGCCTTCGCCATCGAGCAATACGCCGACAAGGTCAAGGTCGAGGGGCTCGCCGCCCAGGTCCAGGACTTCGTGTTCGACCGCCTGCGTGCCCGCTACGAGGACGAAGGCGTCGATGTCGCCGTGTACCAGGCCGTGCGAGCGCTGACGCCCACCGCGCCGCTGGACTTCGACCAACGCGTGCAGGCCGTGCAGGCGTTTCGTGCCCGGCCGGAAGCCGAGGCGCTGGCCGCGGCCAACAAGCGCGTGTCCAATCTGCTCGGCAAGTTCGAAGGGCAGGTGCCGGCCAGCGTCGACCCGGCGCTGCTGCAGGATGCCGCCGAGAAGGCCCTGGCCCAAGCCGTGGCAGCTGCCGCAGACGCGGTCGGCCCGCTGTCCGCCGCCCGTTGCTATCGCGAGGCGCTGGAACGCCTGGCCAGCCTGCGCGAGCCGGTGGATGCCTTCTTCGAGGCCGTACTGGTCAACGCCGAGCTGGCATCCGTGCGCGCCAATCGCTACGCGTTGCTGGCGCAGCTGCGCGGCTTGTTCCTCGGGGTCGCCGATATCTCGCTGCTGGGCTGACGCCCGGTGGCGGCTAGCCCCGAGCCGCTACGGTCGGGGCCTTCCGCTTGAGGCTGTTGTATGAAATTGATCGTTCTCGACCGCGATGGGGTCATCAACCAGGACTCCGACGCCTTCGTCAAATCGGTTGCGGAATGGATTCCCATCCCAGGCTCGATTGAGGCCATCGCGCGCCTGTGCAAGGCAGGCTGGACCGTGGCGGTCGCCACCAACCAGTCCGGCATTGCCCGTGGCTTGTTCGACCTCACCGTACTCGGCGACATGCACCTGCGCATGCAACAGCTGGTGATGGAGCAGGGCGGACGCATCGACCTGATCGTGCATTGTCCCCATGGCCCCCAGGACAGCTGCGAATGCCGCAAGCCCAAGCCGGGCATGTTCCAAACCATCGCCACACACTTCGGCCTGCCCGATCTGAAGGGCGTACCGGTCGTCGGCGACAGCCACCGCGACCTGCATGCCGGCCTGATGCTGGGCGGCACTCCCTATCTGGTCAAGACCGGCAAGGGCCTGCGCACCCTGGAAGGCGTGCTGCCGCCCGGCACCCAGGTTTTCCCGGACCTGGCGGCCGTCGTCGACCATCTGCTCGAAGGATAACGATGAGCCTCACTCAGCGCCTCAAGACCGTTCTGTTCTACCTGCTGCTCGCCGGCAGTTCGCTGTTCTGGTGCGTGTTCTGCGTTCCCATCGCGCTGCTGCTGCCGTTCCGCTCGCGCTATCGGCTGGTGATCCAGACCTGGTGTCGCTTCGCCGTGTGGCTGGCCAAGGTGGTAGTCGGTCTGCGCTACGAGATCCAAGGCCAGGAGAACGTGCCCGAGCGGCCCTGCGTGATCCTTGCCAAGCACCAGAGCACCTGGGAGACGTTCTTCCTCTCGGCACATTTCGAGCCGCTCAGCCAGGTGCTCAAGCGCGAGCTGCTGTTCGTGCCGTTCTTCGGCTGGGCCATGGCCCTGTTGCGGCCGATCGCCATCGACCGTGGCAATCCCAAGGCGGCGCTCAAGCAGTTGGCCAAGCAGGGTCATGAACGCCTGGAGCAGGGCGTCTGGGTGCTGGTATTTCCCGAGGGTACCCGGGTACCGGTGGGGCAGATCGGCAAGTTCTCCCGAGGCGGAGCCGCCCTGGCGGTCAACGCCGGGCTGCCGGTACTGCCCATCGCCCACAACGCCGGCATGTTCTGGCCAAAGCAGGGCTGGGCCAAGTTCCCTGGCACCATCCAGGTCGTCATCGGACCGCCGATGGCCGCCGAAGGTAGCGGCCCACGTGCCATCGCCGAGCTCAACGACCGTGCCTTCGCCTGGGTCGAGCAGGCACAGAAGGAAATCGGCGCCCTGCCGGCCACCGCCATGCCCGTGGAAACCGGCAGCGCCGTCTAGCCTGTGGATAAGCTGTGGGATAAATGCCGGCGCATGGCCGGCTTTATTCTTTAACTGCTTGATCGATATGACTATTTATTCGATGCTCCGCGTTCGCTGAAAGGTGCATAAGTTTCCCGGCGCTCGCCACAGCCCTTTCTAAACAGCAAAAAACCCGGCACCGGCCGGGTTTTCTGTTTCAACGGTTGGCTGATGCCACCGTCGCGCAGTTGTCCCTAGAAGTCCAGGTTGGATACCGCCAGCGCGTTGCTTTCGATGAAGTCGCGGCGGGGTTCCACTGCATCGCCCATCAGCGTGTTGAAGATCTGGTCGGCGGCGATGGCATCCTCGATGGTGACCTTGAGCATGCGCCGCACGTTCGGGTCCATCGTGGTTTCCCACAGCTGGTCCGGATTCATTTCGCCGAGTCCTTTGTAGCGCTGGATGCTGTGGCGCTTGGTGCTCTCGCTCATCAGCCAGTCCAGGGATTCCTTGAAGGTGCTGACCGATTTCTTGCGCTCACCGCGCTGCACGTAGGCCCCTTCCTCCAGCAGGTTGTTCAGCTGCTGGCCAAGGCTGGTCACGGTCTTGTAGTCGTTGCTGGCGAAGAAGTCGCGGTTGAAGGTGATGTAGCTGGACAGACCATGGGACATGATTTCCACCTCGGGCAGCCACAGGTGACGCTCGCGATCCTCGCGCAGGTTGGCGACATAGGTCTGGCCGGACTTCTCGGAGTTCTTCAGGCGCGCCTTGAGCAGCTCCAGCCAACTCTGCATCTGGCCCTGGTCGGCCAGCTGTTCCGGGCTGACCCGCGGCAGGTAGACGAAGTGTTCGGTGATATCCTGCGGATACAGGCGCGACAGGCGTCCGAGCGTCTTCATCACGCCGCGGTACTGGTTGACCAACTTCTCCAGCGACTCGCCGGACAGGCCGGGCGCGCTCTCGTTGACGTGCAGGCTGGCGCCTTCGAGGGCCGACTGGGTCATGTACTCGTCCATGGCCTCGTCGTCCTTGATGTACTGCTCCTGCTTGCCACGCTTGACCTTGTACAACGGCGGCTGGGCGATATAGATATAGCCGCGCTCGATCAACTCCGGCAGTTGGCGGAAGAAGAAGGTCAGCAGCAGCGTGCGGATGTGCGAACCGTCAACGTCGGCATCGGTCATGATGATGATGTTGTGGTAGCGCAGCTTGTCGATGTTGTATTCCTCGCGGCCGATACCGCAGCCGAGGGCGGTGATCAGCGTGCCGACTTCCTGGGAGGAAAGCATCTTGTCGAAGCGAGCCTTCTCGACGTTGAGGATCTTGCCCTTGAGCGGCAGGATGGCCTGGGTCTTGCGGTTACGGCCCTGCTTGGCGGAGCCGCCCGCGGAGTCACCCTCCACGATGTAGAGTTCGGACAGCGCCGGGTCTTTTTCCTGGCAGTCGGCCAGCTTGCCGGGCAGGCCGGCGATATCCAGCGCCCCCTTGCGTCGGGTCATCTCGCGGGCCTTGCGCGCGGCTTCGCGGGCACGGGCGGCGTCGATCATCTTGCCGACCACGGCCTTGGCCTCGTTGGGATTCTCCAGCAGGAAATCGGCGAAGTGCTTGCCCATCTCCTGCTCGACGGCAGTCTTCACTTCGGAGGAAACCAGCTTGTCCTTGGTCTGCGAGCTGAACTTCGGGTCCGGGACCTTGACCGAAATGATCGCGGTCAGGCCTTCCCGGGCATCATCGCCAGTGGTGGCGACCTTGAACTTCTTCGCCAGTCCTTCCTGCTCGATGTAGGTGTTCAGGTTGCGTGTCAGTGCCGAGCGGAAGCCGGCGAGGTGGGTGCCGCCATCGCGCTGGGGAATGTTGTTGGTGAAGCAGAGCAGGTGCTCGTTGAAGCTGTCGTTCCATTGCAGGGCGACTTCCACGGCGATGCCGTCATCGCGCTGAACGTTGAAGTGAAACACCTGGTTGACCGCGGTCTTGTTGGTGTTCAGGTACTCGACGAACGCCTTAAGTCCGCCTTCGTATTTGAACAGCTCTTCCTTGCCGCTGCGCTCGTCCTTCAAGACGATGCCGACACCGGAATTGAGGAAGGACAGTTCGCGCAGGCGTTTGGCCAGGATATCCCAGCTGAAGTGGATGTTGCTGAAGGTCTCGGCCGACGCCTTGAAGTGCACCTCGGTACCGGTGCTGTCGGTCTCGCCCACCGGACGCAGCGGAAACTGCGGAACGCCATGGTGGTAGATCTGCTCCCAGACCTTGCCTTCGCGGCGAATGGTCAGGCGCAGCTCTTCGGACAGCGCGTTGACCACCGAAACGCCTACGCCATGCAGGCCGCCGGAAACCTTGTAGGAGTTGTCGTCGAACTTACCGCCGGCGTGCAGCACGGTCATGATCACTTCGGCGGCGGAGACCCCTTCTTCCTTATGGGTGTCCACCGGGATGCCCCGACCGTTGTCACGCACGGTGATGGACTCGTCCGGATGCACAGTGATGCTGATTTCACTGCAGTAACCTGCCAGGGCTTCGTCGATGGAGTTGTCGACCACCTCGAACACCATGTGGTGCAGACCGGTGCCATCGTCGGTATCGCCGATGTACATGCCAGGGCGCTTGCGTACGGCATCCAGGCCCTTCAATACCTTGATATTGGAGGAGTCGTACGTTTTGTTCTCGCTCATGCTTCACTCCCGATGGTCTTGGGTGATCTGACCGTGTTCCACGTGGAACATGGCGACTGGCGTATCCGTATGCCAGCCTTCTCTCAACAATTCTTTATCCACGCAGGTGATGAACACCTGGCAATTCAAATCTTCCAACAATCTGCAAAGCGCCCGACGATGCTGCTCATCGAGTTCGGAGGGCAGGTCGTCCACCAGATAGATGCACTGCCCCCGCTTTGCCTTATCAACGAGATGCCCCTGGGCGATGCGCAGCGCACAAACCACCAGCTTTTGCTGGCCGCGGGATAGGATATCCACCGCATTATGCGAGCCCAGTCGCAACCGCAGGTCGGCTCGTTGAGGGCCTGCCTGGGTATGGCCAAGCTGTTGATCCCGCGGTAGGCTGGCGGCCAGCACCTCGCTGAGCGCCCGCTCCTTGTCCCAGCCCCGGTAGTAACTGAGCGTCAGCCCCTCCAGTTCGAGCAGTTCGCTGAGGGTGCGCTCGAAGACCGGTTTCAGCGCCTGGATGTAGGCACGTCGGTAGCCGTCGATCTCCTCGCTCGCCAGGCACAGCTCACGGTCCCAGGCCGCCTGGGAAAGACCGTCTAGTGTACCATGCCGCAGCCATGAGTTTCGCTGCCGCAGGGCCTTCTGCAGCCGCTGCCAGGCGGGAAGAAATCGCTGTTCCACGTGGAACACTCCCCAGTCGAGAAACTGCCGCCGAATCTTCGGTGCGCCTTCGAGCAAGCGAAAGCTATCCGGGTTGATCAACTGCAGCGGCAACGTATCTGCCAGCTGAGCCGCGCTCCGGGCGTTCTGCCCATCGATGCGAATCTGAAAATCGCCTTGCCGCTCGCGGGAAACCCCAAGGTTGCTCTGTCCACCATCGGCCATACGCACTTGGCCGAACACCGTGCAGGCCCCCTGCTCGTGCTGGATGACAGGTTGCAGGCGCAGACTGCGAAAGGAGCGCGCCAGCCCCAGGAGATGGATGGCTTCGAGCAGGCTGGTTTTCCCGCTGCCGTTGGCGCCGTAGAGAATATTGATGCGAGGGGAGGGAGAGAGAGTCACCGGGTGCAGGTTGCGCACCGCGGTGACCGTAACGCGGCTGAGGGACATTGAAGGGCTTACAGCCTCATGGGCATCACGACGTAGGAGGAATCGTCGTTGTCGGCTTCCTGCAGCAATGCGCTGCTATTGGCATCGGAGAGGATCAGGCGAATCTGGTCGCTGGTCATGACGCCCAGCACATCCAGCAGATAGCTGACGTTGAATCCGATCTCCAGGTTGCCGCCCTCATAGTCGACCGCCACTTCTTCCTCGGCTTCTTCCTGCTCGGGGTTGTTAGCCTGGATCTTCAGCAGGCCGGACGCCAACTGCAGACGAATACCGCGATACTTCTCGTTGGACAGAATCGCCGTGCGGCTGAACGCTTCGCGCAGCCCTTGGCGATCGCCCACCACCAGCTTGTCGCCACCCCGCGGCAGCACGCGCTCGTAGTCCGGGAATTTTCCGTCCACCAGCTTGGACGTGAAGGTGAACTCGCCAGTGGTCGCGCGAATGTGATGCTGGCCGAGCACGATGCTGACCGTCCCGTCCTGCTCGGTCAGCAGGCGAGCCAGCTCGAGAATGCCTTTGCGCGGCACGATGACCTGGTGCCGATCGGCCTGCTCGATATTCGCCTCCAGGGAGCACATCGCCAGGCGGTGGCCGTCGGTAGCGACCGCGCGCAGCACACCGGCGCTGACTTCCAGCAGCATGCCGTTCAGGTAGTAGCGCACGTCCTGCTGGGCCATGGCGAAACTGGTGCGCTCGATCAGCCGGCGCAGCTTGCTCTGCACCAGGCTGAAGGTGAGCGAACCGGTGCCTTCCTCGACGGTGGGAAAGTCATTGGCGGGCAGGGTGGAAAGGGTGAAGCGGCTGCGGCCAGCCTTGATCAGCAGCTTCTGCTCGTCGACGCGAATGTCGATCAGCGCATCGCTCGGCAGGCTCTTGCAGATATCCATCAGCTTGCGCGCCGGCACGGTGATCTCGCCGGACTCGGCGGATTCTTCAAGTGCGACGCGACCGACCAGTTCGACCTCCAGGTCGGTACCGGTCAGCGACAGCTGCTGGCCTTCGACCACCAGCAGGACGTTGGAGAGCACCGGCAAGGTCTGGCGGCGTTCCACGACGCCGGCGACCAGTTGCAGGGGTTTCAACAAGGCTTCGCGTTGAATGGTGAAATGCATGGTCTCGTCCCTTGCCTCGTGGAGCTGCGTCAGGTGGTCAGGGTTCGCAGCAGATTCTTGTAGTCCTCGCGGATGTCCGCGTCGGATTCCCTCAATTCCGCAATCTTACGACAGGCGTGCAAGACTGTGGTGTGATCACGCCCGCCGAAGGCATCGCCGATTTCCGGAAGGCTGTGGTTGGTCAATTCCTTGGACAGCGCCATGGCTACCTGACGCGGCCGGGCCACCGAGCGCGAACGGCGTTTGGAGAGCAGATCGGAGATCTTGATCTTGTAATACTCGGCGACCGTGCGCTGGATATTGTCGACGCTTACCAGCTTGTCCTGCAAAGCCAGCAGGTCCTTCAGCGATTCGCGAATCAGCTCGATGGTGATATCCCGTCCCATGAAGTGGGCGTGCGCAATCACTCGCTTCAGCGCGCCTTCCAGCTCGCGAACGTTGGAGCGAATGCGCTGGGCGATGAAGAAGGCGGCGTCATGGGGCAGATCGACCTTGGCCTGGTCGGCCTTCTTCATCAGGATCGCAACGCGGGTCTCCAGCTCAGGCGGTTCCACCGCCACCGTCAGGCCCCAGCCAAAACGGGACTTGAGACGCTCTTCCAGGCCATCGATTTCCTTCGGATAGCGGTCGCTGGTGAGAATCACCTGCTGGCCACCTTCCAACAGGGCGTTGAAGGTATGGAAGAACTCCTCCTGGGAGCGCTCCTTCTTGGCGAAGAACTGGATATCGTCGATCAGCAGCGCATCCACCGAGCGATAGAAGCGCTTGAACTCGTTGATCGCGTTGAGCTGCAACGCCTTGACCATGTCGGCGACGAAGCGCTCGGAATGCAGGTAGACCACCTTGGCGTTGGGGTTCTTCTTCAGCAGGTGGTTGCCCACCGCGTGCATCAGGTGGGTCTTGCCCAGGCCCACACCGCCATAGAGGAACAACGGGTTGTAGCCATGCTTGGGGTTGTCCGCCACTTGCCAGGCTGCCGCGCGGGCCAACTGGTTGGACTTGCCCTCGACAAAGTTCTCGAAGGTGAACGTGCGATTGAGGTAGCTGGTGTGCTTGAGCGCGCCCTCGACCTGCACCGAGCGTTCGCTGCGGGCCGGCATCGGCGCAACCACGGCGGCCGGCTGCACGCTGGCAGTGGACGCACTGGCTACCATGCCGTCATGCACAGCGGCAATCGCCGGACGCGAACTTTCCACCGGAGCCCGGGCCGGCTCGCTGCGCGGCGTGGCATAGGCGCCGGATGTGTTGGCTGCCGCACGCGGCGCCGCGGCACTGCGTCGACTGCCAATCAGCAGGGAAAGCGCAGGTGCCAAGCCGTTACCGCGCTCATCCAGCAATTCCAGCAGGCGGGTCATGTATTTTTCGTTGACCCAGTCGAGCACGAATCGATTCGGCGCATAGACGCGCAGCTCATCACCTTCGGCTTCCACCTGTAGCGGGCGAATCCAGGTATTGAATTGCTGGGCAGGCAGCTCATCGCGCAGAAGCTCCACGCACTGCTGCCAAAGTTCCACAGACACAGGCATCCCCTAAGTGTGAAAAGGCGCCAAGGCCAGAAAACAAGCCGCCATTGTAGCCGTCGCCCCCGAAGTTATCCACACATGCGTTGCCTCATGGCTAAGTAAAATCAAGGTGTTATCGATTTTCCACAGTGTTCGTGGGCCTGCCGAAAATCTGTGGATAACACCCCGTGAGCCCTTGGTATAAGCGTAGGGAAAAGCATGGGGATATCCGCACTGTGGATAACACCCGAAGTTGTCCTCAGCTTCTCCCCGCCCGCCACACAGTCGGCGCACCGGTTCCTGACAGGCTTTTCCTCTGCTGCAGGCCACGGAACGAAAGGTCTGCATCGAGTTTTCCACAGATGGGCCAAGCCCTAAACGTATTAAGAGATTCAGAAAAGCTTTAAATAATTCCTTCTCTCTATTCTTTATAAGCGAGAAGCCTGGTTGGAAATTGACCTGAGCCGCCGGTTTCTCTAGAATCGCCGGTCTCTTTAAACGGGGGCCACTCCCGGCCCGTAGTGACCACCAGGTAACGCATCATGAAACGCACTTTCCAACCCAGCACCATCAAGCGCGCTCGTACCCACGGTTTCCGTGCTCGCATGGCCACCAAGAACGGCCGTGCTGTCCTGTCGCGTCGTCGCGCCAAGGGCCGCAAGCGCCTGACCGTCTGATCAGCCGGAACGGGTGGTGAGTCGAGGCTTCGGTCGGGAAAAACGTCTACTGACACCCCGACAATTCAAGGCAGTCTTCGACTCCCCCAGCGGCAAGGTTCCGGGCAAGAACGTCCTGCTCCTTGCGCGTGAAAACGAGCTCGATCACCCCCGCTTGGGCCTCGTGATCGGCAAGAAGAGCGTCAAGCTCTCCGTTGAACGCAATCGCCTCAAGCGCCAGATCCGCAATTCGTTTCGCCTGAACCAGGACACCCTGGCCGGCTGGGACATCGTGGTGGTGGCGCGCAAAGGCCTGGGCGATCTGGAGAATGCCGAGCTGGCAGAGCAGTTCGGCAAACTCTGGAAACGCCTCGCACGCAATCGGCCTCGGCCGCAAGCCCGCACCGACTCAGGGGTGGCCGACAGCTCCCATGCGTAAACTGGCCCTCGCCTCGATCCAGTTCTACCGCTACGCCATCAGCCCGCTGATGGCCAGCCACTGTCGCTTCTATCCCAGCTGCTCCTGCTACGCGCATGAAGCCATTTCCAACCATGGCTTGCTGCGCGGCGGCTGGCTGAGCCTCCGCCGGCTCGGTCGTTGCCATCCGTGGAACCCCGGCGGCTACGACCCGGTTCCACCCGTCTCTTCTTCCCGATCCTCTTCGATGGCCGAGTAATCATGGATATCCAACGTTCGATCCTGATCGTCGCCCTGGCAGTCGTGTCCTACCTGATGGTTCTCCAGTGGAACCAGGACTACGGTCAAGCCGCCCTGCCGGAGCAGACTTCTGTAGTCAACGGTACCGCTGCGACCCTGCCGGACACCGCCAGCCCCACCGCGGCCAGCGACGATGTGCCCAGCGCCACCGATGAAACCGTCGCCGAGCCCAGCAGCCAGCCCGTGGCCGCGGCCAGCGAACAGCTGATCCGGGTCGAGACCGATGTGCTGAACCTGGCCATCGATCCGCGCGGCGGCGACATCGTGCAGCTCACCCTGCCCAAGTACCCGCGTCGCCAGGATCGTCCGGACGTGCCGTTCCAGCTGTTCGACAACGGCGGCGAGCGCCTTTACCAAGCGCAGAGCGGCCTGATCGGCAGCAATGGGCCGGACGCACAGGCCAGCGGTCGCCCCCTCTATGCCAGCGCCCAGCAGCAATACGAACTGCAGGAAGGCCAGGACAAGCTGGTCGTTGACCTGACGTACGCCCAGGACAACGTCCGCTACACCAAACGCTTCACCCTGACCCGTGGCGACTACGACATGCAGGTCAGCTATCTCATCGACAATCAGAGCAACCAGCCCTGGACCGGCGCCATGTATGCGCAGCTCAAGCGCGACAACAGCGCTGATCCGTCCTCCAGCACCGCCACCGGCACGGCCACCTACCTGGGTGCCGCCGTCTGGACCCCTGACGAGCCCTATAAAAAGATCTCGATCAAGGACATGGACAAACAGGAGGAAAAGCGCCGTGAAGGAAACCCGGAAGCCTGGTTCAAGGAGCGCGTGACCGGCGGCTGGGTGGCTTGGCTGCAGCACTACTTCGTCACCGCCTGGGTGGCCGACAAGGGCCAGACCAACGTCATCCAGACCCGCAAGGACTCCAAGGGCAACTACATCGTCGGCTTCGTCGGCTCCAACCTCACCGTGCCCGCCGGTGCCGAAGGCGAAACCTCGGCCACCCTGTACGCCGGCCCGAAGATCCAGGGCCACCTGAAGGAGCTTTCCCCCGGACTCGAGCTGACCGTCGACTACGGCGTGCTCTGGTTCCTCGCCCAGCCCATCTTCTGGCTGTTGCAGCACATCCATGCGCTGCTGGGCAACTGGGGCTGGTCGATCATCGTCCTGACCATCCTGATCAAGCTGGCGTTCTTCCCGCTGTCCGCTGCCAGCTACAAGTCGATGGCGCGGATGCGCGCGGTTTCGCCGAAACTTCAGGCGCTGAAGGAACAGTACGGCGACGATCGCCAGAAGATGTCCCAGGCGATGATGGAGCTGTACAAGAAGGAAAAGATCAACCCGCTCGGTGGCTGCCTGCCGATCCTGGTACAGATGCCGGTGTTCCTGTCGCTGTACTGGGTACTGCTGGAAAGCGTGGAGATGCGCCAGGCGCCATGGATGTTCTGGATCACCGACCTGTCGATCAAGGACCCGTTCTTCATCCTGCCGATCATCATGGGTGCCACCATGTTCATCCAGCAGCAGCTCAACCCGACTCCGCCGGATCCCATGCAGGCGAAGGTGATGAAGATGATGCCGGTGATCTTCACCTTCTTCTTCCTCTGGTTCCCCGCCGGCCTGGTACTGTACTGGGTGGTCAACAACTGCTTGTCCATCGCCCAGCAGTGGTACATTACCCGCAAGATCGAGGCCGCGAGCAAGGCAACCTGACGCCCCACCTCGCCACGCTCGAACAAGACGCCCCCTCGTGGGGCGTCTTGCTATCCGCCGTTTGACCGAGAGAGCGCCGCCATGAATGCAGCCCAGGACACCATCGCAGCCGTCGCCACCGCCCAGGGCCGGGGCGGCGTGGGCATCGTCAGGGTTTCCGGGCCACTGGCGCGGAGGATTGCTCAGCACATCGCCGGCCGCGAGCTGACGCCGCGCCATGCTCACTACGGGCCGTTCACCGATAGCCATGGGCAGGTTCTAGACGAAGGCCTGGCGCTTTACTTTCCAGGCCCTCACTCGTTCACGGGCGAAGATGTCCTGGAGCTGCAAGGACACGGCGGGCCGGTGGTGCTCGACTTGCTGCTGCGCCGCTGCCTGGAACTGGGTGCCCGGCAGGCCAGGCCAGGCGAATTCAGTGAACGCGCCTTCCTCAACGACAAGCTCGACCTGGCTCAGGCCGAGGCCATCGCCGACCTGATCGAAGCCAGTTCGGAGCAAGCGGCGCGCAATGCGCTGCGCTCGCTGCAGGGCGAGTTCTCGCGGCGCGTGCACGGCCTTACCGAAAAGCTGATCGAACTGCGCATCTACGTCGAGGCCGCCATCGACTTTCCTGAGGAGGAAATCGACTTCCTCGCCGATGGTCATGTGTTGCGCCTGCTCGATGGCGTCCGCGACAACTTATCCACAGTGCTGCGCGAGGCCGGCCAGGGCGCCCTGCTGCGCGAGGGCATGACGGTGGTCATTGCCGGTCGACCGAACGCCGGCAAATCCAGCCTGCTCAACGCCCTGGCCGGGCGGGAAGCGGCAATCGTCACGGATATCGCCGGAACCACCCGCGACGTGCTGCGCGAACATATCCACATCGACGGCATGCCCCTGCACGTGGTGGACACCGCGGGGCTGCGGGCCACCTTGGACCAAGTCGAACGGATCGGCGTCGAGCGTGCCCTCAAGGCCATCGGCGAAGCAGACCGCATCCTGCTGGTAGTGGACGCCAGCGCAGCGGAAGCAAGCGACCCGTTCGCTCTTTGGCCGGAGTTCCTCGACGTTCGTCCCGACCCTTCCCGGGTCACCTTGATCCGCAACAAGGCGGACTTGACCCACGAGGCCATAGCCCTAGAGCGCAGCGCAGACGGTCACGTGACCATCAGCCTGTCGGCCAGGTCCAGCGAGGGGCTCGACTTGCTGCGTGAACACCTCAAGGCGTGCATGGGCTACGAACAGACTGCCGAGAGCGGTTTCAGTGCACGTCGGCGCCACCTGGAGGCGCTACGCCGGGCTTCGGGCCATCTGGAGCACGGCCGCGCCCAGCTGACCCTGGCCGGCGCCGGTGAGCTACTGGCCGAGGACCTGCGCCAGGCACAGCAGTGCCTGGGCGAAATCACCGGCGCGTTCAGCTCCGATGACCTGCTCGGGCGCATCTTCTCCAGTTTCTGCATCGGCAAGTAGACCGTCCACGCCGGTCAGACGCGACTTGCGCTCGCCAGCGTAGCCCCTGGAGAGGCATTTTCGAGTCGCCTGAACTCTGTGGAAAACCCGCCCTGAAGTCTGCATATAACCCCGTGGCAAAGCGGGGGAAAAATCCCCCTGTGCATAACGGCAACCTTTATCCACAGTCGACGACCAGCTTTCCCAGCGGAACCGCCCAGGAACGACACAGGCTTATCCTTTCCTCCAGACAGCGGCAGACAGGGCCTACAGATACTTATCCACAGAAAGGCTTGGCTCTATACATAAACATAAAGAATAAGCTTTATAAAAATTCTCTCTTTCTATTCTTTATAAGTTCACCGGACGTCATCGCCGGCAAGGGACCCAGGCATTGACGGGTGAGGAATAGCCGCATCGCGGCACGACTGGCTATTTTTTGTGCAAAAGACTTCATTCACCCCGCCGATGTCCCTATACTTGCCGCCTTCCCGATTTTCCAGACAAGCCTTCCTCTGACAGGCCCCCGAGGTGCGTGGTGGATTTCCCTTCCCGTTTTGATGTGATCGTGATCGGCGGCGGCCATGCCGGCACCGAAGCTGCCCTGGCAGCCGCGCGCATGGGCGTGAAGACCCTGCTGCTGACCCATAACGTGGAAACCCTCGGCCAGATGAGCTGCAACCCGGCCATCGGCGGCATCGGCAAGAGCCACCTGGTCAAGGAAATCGACGCCCTCGGCGGCGCCATGGCCATCGCCACCGACAAGGGCGGCATCCAGTTTCGTGTGCTGAACAGCCGCAAGGGCCCGGCGGTGCGCGCCACTCGCGCCCAGGCCGACCGCGTGCTGTACAAGGCTGCGATTCGCGAAATCCTGGAAAACCAGCCGAACCTGTGGATATTCCAGCAGGCGGCCGACGACCTGATTGTGGAAAACGATGAAGTGAAGGGCGTCGTGACCCAGATGGGGCTGCGTTTCTTCGCCCAATCGGTGGTGCTGACGACGGGCACCTTCCTCGGCGGACTTATCCACATCGGTCTGCAGAACTACTCCGGCGGGCGCGCTGGCGATCCGCCCTCGATCGCGCTGGCTCAGCGCCTGCGCGAGCTGCCGTTGCGTGTCGGGCGGCTGAAGACAGGCACCCCGCCACGCATCGACGGCCGCACGGTGGATTTCTCGGCGATGACCGAGCAGCCCGGCGACACCCCGATCCCGGTGATGTCCTTCCTCGGCTCCAGGGAACAACACCCCAGCCAGGTTAGCTGCTGGATTACCCACACCAACTCGCGCACCCACGAGATCATCGCCGCCAACCTCGATCGTTCGCCGATGTACTCCGGCGTCATCGAGGGCGTCGGCCCGCGCTACTGCCCGTCGATCGAGGACAAGATCCATCGCTTCGCCGACAAGGACAGCCATCAGGTGTTCCTCGAGCCTGAGGGCCTGACCACCCACGAGCTCTATCCCAACGGCATCTCCACCTCGCTGCCATTCGACGTGCAGCTGCAGATCGTGCAGAGCATCCGCGGCATGGAAAACGCCCATATCGTGCGCCCGGGCTACGCCATCGAATACGACTACTTCGACCCGCGCGACCTCAAGTACAGCCTGGAAACCAAGGTCATCGGCGGGCTGTTCTTCGCCGGCCAGATCAACGGTACCACCGGCTACGAGGAGGCCGGCGCCCAGGGGCTGTTGGCTGGCGCCAACGCCGCGCTGCGCGCCCAGGGCAAGGACAGCTGGTGCCCGCGCCGCGACGAGGCCTATATCGGCGTGCTGGTGGACGACCTGATCACCCTCGGCACCCAGGAGCCGTACCGCATGTTCACCTCGCGCGCCGAGTACCGGCTGATCCTGCGCGAGGACAACGCCGACCTGCGCCTGACCGAGAAGGGCCGCGAACTGGGCCTGGTGGACGATCGCCGTTGGGCCGCGTTCTGCGCCAAGCGCGACGGCATCGAGCGCGAGGAGCAGCGCCTGAAGAGCACCTGGGTGCGGCCCGGCACTCTCCAGGGGGATGCGATCGCCGAACGCTTCGGCACGCCGCTGACCCATGAATACAACCTGCTCAACCTGCTCAGCCGCCCGGAAATCGACTACGTCGCACTGGCCGAGATTACCGGCGGCGGCGCCGAGGATCCGCAGGTGGCCGAGCAAGTCGAGATCAAGACCAAGTACGCCGGCTATATCGAACGGCAGCAGGACGAGATTGCCCGCCTGCGGGCCAGCGAAAATACCCGCTTGCCGGAAGACCTGGACTACGCCGCCATCTCCGGACTGTCCAAGGAGATCCAGCACAAGCTCGGCCAGGCCCGTCCGGAAACGCTCGGCCAGGCCTCGCGCATTCCCGGCGTCACACCGGCGGCGATCTCCCTGCTGCTGATCCACCTGAAGAAACGCGGCGCCGGCCGCCAGCTGGAGCAGAGCGCCTGATGACCCAGGTCACCGATCGTCATGCCGACGAACTCGCCCGCGGCGCCCAGCAGCTTGGCATCCCGCTCGATAGCCGCCAGCAGGGGCAATTGCTCGCCTATCTGGCGTTGCTGATCAAGTGGAACAAGGCCTACAACCTCACGGCCGTACGCGACCCGGACGAAATGGTCTCGCGCCATCTGCTCGACAGCCTGAGTGTGCTGCCTTACGTCGCCGAAGGTGGCGAGACCTGGCTCGACGTGGGCAGCGGCGGCGGCATGCCCGGCGTACCGCTGGCGATCTTGTTTCCCGAGCGGCAGTTCACCCTGCTCGACTCCAACGGCAAGAAGACCCGCTTCCTGACCCAGGTGAAGCTCGAGCTGAAGCTGGCCAATCTTGAGGTTATCCACAGCCGGGTCGAAGCCTACGCGCCCGAACGCCCCTTCACTGGCATCTGCTCCCGGGCGTTCAGCTCGCTGGAGGATTTCGCCAGCTGGACGCGCCACCTGGGCGACGGCGAGACTCGCTGGCTGGCTATGAAGGGCGTGCACCCCGACGACGAGCTGCAAGCGCTGCCGGCGGACTTCCGCCTGCAAAGCTGCCATCTGCTCAAGGTTCCCGGTTGCCAAGGCCAGCGCCATCTGTTGATACTGCGACGCTCGGTCTAGGGGGACACAGCATGGCCAAGGTATTCGCAATCGCCAACCAGAAAGGCGGGGTGGGCAAGACCACCACCTGCATCAACCTGGCCGCTTCGCTGGTCGCCACCCGGCGGCGGGTGCTGATGATCGACCTCGATCCCCAGGGCAACGCCACCATGGGCAGCGGCATCGACAAGCAGGCCCTGGATCATTCCATCTACGACGTGCTGATCGGCGAGTGCAACCTGGCCGAGGCCATGCAGTTCTCCGAGCACGGCGGCTACCAGCTGTTGCCGGCCAACCGCGACCTCACCGCCGCGGAAGTCGCCCTGCTCGACATGCCGGCCAAGGAAAATCGCCTGCGCGAGGCCTTGGCGCCGATCCGCGAGAACTATGACTACGTGCTGATCGACTGCCCGCCGTCGCTGTCGATGTTGACCGTCAACGCCCTGGTCGCCGCCGATGGCGTGATCATCCCCATGCAGTGCGAGTACTACGCCCTGGAGGGATTGTCCGACCTGGTCAACAGCATCCAGCGCATCGCCCAGCGGCTCAATCCGTCGCTGCGCATCGAAGGTCTGCTGCGCACCATGTACGACCCGCGCATCAGCCTGACCAACGATGTCTCCGCGCAGCTCAAGGAACACTTCGGCGACAAGCTCTACGACGCCGTCATCCCGCGCAATGTGCGCCTCGCCGAGGCGCCCAGCTTCGGCATGCCGGCGCTGGTCTACGACAAGCAATCCCGTGGTGCCATCGCCTACCTGGCGCTGGCCGGCGAACTGGTTCGCCGCCAGCGTGCCCACGGTAAAACCGTTACCGCCTAAGGAATCCGCATGGCCGTCAAGAAACGTGGTCTGGGACGAGGCCTGGACGCCCTGCTCGGGGGCGCCAGTGTCACTGTTCTGGAACAGGAAGCCGTACAGGCCGATACCCGCGAGTTGCAACACCTGCCGCTGGATCTGATCCAGCGCGGCAAATACCAGCCGCGTCGCGACATGGACCCGGG
This sequence comes from Zestomonas ipomoeae, assembly GCF_057128665.1. Lineage (NCBI taxonomy): Bacteria > Pseudomonadati > Pseudomonadota > Gammaproteobacteria > Pseudomonadales > Pseudomonadaceae > Zestomonas > Zestomonas ipomoeae. Next base: position 118,687 of record NZ_JBSKHQ010000004.1, on the reverse strand, counting down.
TGCGTTGGAGGAACTGGCGCAATCGATCAAGGCCCAGGGCGTGATGCAACCCATCGTGGTGCGCCCCATCGGCGCCGGGCGCTACGAGATCATCGCCGGCGAGCGGCGCTGGCGCGCGAGCCAGCAGGCCGGGCTGGACAGAATCCCGGCCATGGTCCGCGAAGTGCCGGACGAAGCCGCCATTGCCATGGCACTGATCGAGAACATCCAGCGCGAAGACCTCAATCCGGTCGAGGAAGCCGTAGCTCTGCAGCGCCTGCAGCAGGAATTCCAGTTGACCCAGCAACAGGTCGCCGAAGCCGTGGGCAAGTCGCGCGCCACCATTGCCAATCTGCTGCGGCTGATTGCCCTGCCGGAGGAGATCAAAATCCTGCTCTCCCACGGCGACCTGGAAATGGGCCATGCCCGCGCGCTGCTCGGCCTGCCCGCGGAGCAGCAGGTGGAAGGGGCGCGACATGTTGTCGCACGCGGCCTCACCGTGCGCCAAACCGAGGCACTGGTCCGTCAGTGGCTGAACAGCAAGGAACGGCCCGTGGAAAAGGCCAAGGCCGATCCTGACATCGCCCGCCTGGAACAGCGTCTGGCCGAACGGCTGGGCTCGCCGGTGCAGATCAAGCACGGGCAGAAGGGCAAGGGCCAACTGGTGATCCGCTACAACTCACTAGACGAGTTGCAGGGTGTGCTGGCCCACATTCGCTGAAACATTTCGCGTTGTAGCGGGTAGTCGGAAATCACTACCCGGCAGTTGAACCCTGGGGGAACCCCCCCTATACTCTGCGCGCATTTTGTCGGCATAAAATATGCCAAGTTGTTGATTTCAACGCCGACATTCAAGGAACAGCTGCGATGGATCCCCGCATGCAAAACCGCCTGCCCTTCCATCGTCTACCGGTATTTCCGGTCTTGCTGGCCCAATGCGTTGTACTAGTGTTAGCCGCTGTCGTTCTGTTTGCGTGGCGCGGCACGGTTTCAGGTTATTCGGGTTTGTGCGGGGGGCTTATCGTCTGGCTGCCCAATCTGTATTTCGCCCACAAGGCGTTCCGTTTCAGTGGAGCGCGGGCGGCGCAGAACATCGTCCGGTCCTTTTATGCCGGCGAAGCGGGAAAACTGATTCTGACGGCAGTGCTCTTCGCACTGGTGTTCGCAGGCGTGAAGCCACTGGAACCGCTGGCGTTGTTCGGCGTGTTCCTGCTGACCCAGATGGTCAGCTGGTTCGCTCCCCTGCTGCTGAGAAGAAGACTTTCGAGACCTTAGAGCGTTTGAGGGATATATGGCAGAACAAACCGCTTCGGGCTATATCCAGCACCACCTGCAGAACCTGACTTTCGGGAAGCTGCCGAATGGTGACTGGGGCTTCGCCCACACCGCAGAACAAGCCAAAGAAATGGGCTTCTGGGCATTCCATGTGGATACCCTGGGCTGGTCCGTGGTTCTCGGCCTGGTGTTCATCCTGCTGTTCCGCATGGCTGCCAAGAAGGCCACTTCCGGCCAGCCGGGCGCCCTGCAGAACTTCGTCGAAGTCATGGTCGAGTTCGTCGACGGCAGCGTGAAGGACACCTTCCACGGCCGCAACAACCTGATTGCCCCGCTGGCCCTGACCATCTTCGTCTGGATCTTCCTGATGAACCTGATGGACCTGGTACCGGTGGACTTCCTGCCGATGCTGGCCGCGACTATCACCGGGGATAGTCATCTGCCGTTCCGCGTGGTTCCGACCACCGACCCGAACGCCACCTTGGGCATGGCCCTGTCGGTGTTCGCCCTGATCATCTTCTACAGCATCAAGGTCAAGGGCATCGGCGGCTTCCTCGGCGAGCTGACCCTGCACCCGTTCAGCAGCAAGAACATCGTCATGCAGGCGCTGCTGGTACCGGTCAACTTCCTGCTCGAGTTCGTCACCCTGATCGCCAAGCCGGTTTCCCTGGCCCTGCGTCTGTTCGGCAACATGTATGCCGGCGAACTGATCTTCATCCTGATTGCCGTGATGTTTGGCAGCGGCATGCTGCTGCTCAGCGGGCTGGGCGTTGCGCTGAACTGGGCGTGGGCGGTGTTCCACATTCTGATCATCACCCTGCAGGCGTTCATCTTCATGATGTTGACCATCGTCTACCTGTCGATGGCGCACGAAGACAATCACTAACGGCACTGAGCGCTCCCGTCGCTGTTCCAGCAGGGAGCGCAGTGTTATCAGTGAGGGCCCGCAAGGGCTGGCTGGAAACGATTTCGCTTTACCGCTTCAACCTAAAAACCTAACCAATACGACATTAAGTCGGGAGGAAAAATGGAAACTGTAGTTGGTCTGACCGCTATCGCCGTTGCACTGCTGATTGGCCTGGGTGCCCTGGGTACCGCCATTGGTTTCGGTCTGCTGGGCGGCAAGTTCCTGGAAGGCGCTGCGCGTCAGCCGGAAATGGTTCCGATGCTGCAAGTGAAAATGTTCATCGTCGCCGGTCTGCTCGACGCCGTGACCATGATCGGTGTGGGTATCGCCCTGTTCTTCACCTTCGCTAACCCGTTCCTGGCCCAAGTTCAGTAACTCTCAAGTTTTTCTTGAGGTTGTGGACGGACAACGAACGAGCGAGGTGTTGGCGTGAACATTAATGCAACCCTGATTGGCCAGGCAGTTGCGTTCTTCATTTTCGTGCTGTTCTGCATGAAGTTCGTGTGGCCTCCGGTCATCACGGCTCTGCGCGAACGCCAGAAGAAGATCGCTGACGGCCTGGACGCTGCCAATCGCGCGGCTCGTGACCTGGAGCTGGCTCAAGACAAAGTGAGCCAGCAACTGCGCGAGGCGAAAGCCCAGGCAGCCGAAATCATCGAGCAAGCGAAGAAGCGCGCGAACCAGATCGTCGACGAGGCCCGTGATCAGGCCCGTAGCGAAGCGGATCGCGTCAAGGCGCAGGCTCAGGCAGAGATCGAACAGGAACTCAACAGCGTCAAGGACGCCCTGCGTGCCCAACTGGGTGCCCTGGCCGTCGGCGGCGCCGAGAAGATCCTGGGTGCCACAATCGATCAAAACGCGCACGCGGAGCTGGTTAACAAACTGGCCGCCGAAATCTAAGCGAGGGCGATCATGGCAGAACTGACCACGCTGGCCCGACCTTACGCCAAGGCTGCTTTCGAGTACGCCCAGGCCCATCAGCAGCTGGCCGCTTGGTCGGCCATGCTCGGCCTGGCTGCAGCGGTGTCGCAGGACGACACCCTGCAGCGCGTACTCAAGGCCCCGCGTCTGACGAGTGCACAGAAGGCCGCCACCTTTGTCGAGGTGTGCGGCGACAAGTTCGACGCCCAGGCACAGAATTTCATCCATGTTCTCGCCGAGAACGAACGTCTCCTGCTGTTGCCGGAGATCGCCGAACTGTTCGAGCTGTACAAGGCCGAGCAGGAAAAGTCGGTGGACGTGGAAGTGACCAGTGCCTTCGCATTGAGCGCAGAACAGCAAGACAAACTCGCCAAGGTTCTCAGCGCACGGCTCAGCCGGGAAGTGCGTCTGCACGCCGCGGAGGACGCCAGCCTTATCGGTGGTGTCGTCATCCGCGCCGGCGACCTGGTTATCGATGGCTCGGTTCGCGGCAAGCTCGCGAAACTGGCCGAAGCGTTGAAATCTTGAGTTTGAAGGGGCAGCAGAGCAATGCAGCAACTCAATCCTTCCGAAATTAGTGAAATCATCAAGGGACGTATCGAGAAACTCGACGTCTCTTCCCAAGCCCGTAACGAAGGCACCATCGTTTCCGTCTCCGACGGCATCGTGCGCATCTACGGCCTGGCCGATGTGATGTACGGCGAGATGATCGAATTCCCGGGCGGCGTCTACGGTATGGCGCTGAACCTGGAACAAGACTCCGTCGGTGCCGTGGTCCTGGGTAGCTACCTGACCCTGGCCGAAGGCATGAGCGCCAAGTGCACCGGGCGCATCCTCGAGGTTCCGGTCGGTCCGGAACTGCTGGGTCGCGTGGTCGATGCCCTGGGCAACCCGATCGATGGCAAGGGTCCGATCAACGCCACCGCTACCGACGCCGTCGAGAAAGTGGCTCCGGGCGTGATCTGGCGTAAGTCGGTCGACCAGCCGGTACAGACCGGCTACAAGTCGGTGGACGCCATGATCCCGGTCGGCCGTGGCCAGCGCGAGCTGATCATCGGTGACCGTCAGATCGGTAAGACCGCCCTGGCTGTCGACGCCATCATCAACCAGAAGAACAGCGGCATCCGCTGCGTCTACGTAGCCATCGGTCAGAAGCAATCGACCATCGCCAACGTGGTGCGCAAGCTGGAAGAGAACGGCGCGCTGGCCAACACCATCGTGGTGGCCGCCTCCGCCTCCGAATCCGCTGCGCTGCAGTTCCTGGCTCCGTACGCCGGCTGCACCATGGGCGAATACTTCCGCGATCGCGGCGAAGATGCACTGATCGTCTATGACGATCTGTCCAAGCAAGCCGTGGCCTACCGCCAGATCTCCCTGCTGCTGCGCCGCCCGCCGGGCCGCGAAGCCTACCCGGGCGACGTGTTCTATCTCCACAGCCGTCTGCTGGAGCGCGCTTCCCGCGTATCCGAAGAGTACGTCGAGAAGTTCACCAATGGCGCCGTGACCGGCAAGACCGGCTCGCTGACCGCGCTGCCGATCATCGAAACCCAGGCGGGCGACGTTTCCGCGTTCGTTCCGACCAACGTGATCTCCATCACTGACGGTCAGATCTTCCTGGAATCGGCCATGTTCAACGCAGGCATCCGTCCGGCCGTCAACGCCGGTATCTCGGTATCCCGCGTCGGTGGCGCCGCGCAGACCAAGATCATCAAGAAGCTGTCCGGTGGCATCCGTACCGCCCTGGCCCAGTACCGTGAACTGGCGGCCTTCGCCCAGTTCGCCTCGGACCTGGACGAAGCGACTCGCAAGCAGCTCGAGCATGGTCAGCGCGTTACCGAACTGATGAAGCAGAAGCAGTACGCGCCGATGTCCATCGCCGAGATGGCCCTGTCGCTGTACGCCGCCGAGCGTGGTTTCTTGACCGACGTCGAACTGGCCAAGATCGGCAGCTTCGAAGCGGCGCTGGTTGCCTACTTCAACCGTGATCATGCCGACCTGATGGCGAAGATCAACGAGAAGGGTGACTTCAACGACGATATCGACGCAGGCATCAAGGCCGGCATCGAGAAGTTCAAGGCCACCCAAACCTGGTAAGCCGCAGCGGGGGCTTCGCGGCCCCCGCCTGCTAACCCGAAAGGTGTGAAATGGCAGGCGCAAAAGAGATTCGCAGCAAGATTGCGAGCATCAAAAGCACGCAGAAGATCACCAGCGCCATGGAAAAGGTCGCGGTCAGCAAGATGCGCAAGGCACAAATGCGCATGGCTGCCAGCCGTCCTTACGCCGAGCGCATCCGTCAGGTGATCGGTCATCTGGCCAACGCCAACCCGGAATACCGCCACCCGTTCATGGTCGAGCGCGACGTCAAGCGCGTCGGCTATATCGTGGTGAGTTCGGACCGTGGCCTGTGCGGCGGCTTGAATACCAACCTGTTCAAGGCTCTGGTCAAGGACATGGCGGGTTACCGTGGGCAAGGCGTAGAGGTCGACCTCTGCGTGATCGGCAGCAAGGGTGCGGCGTTCTTCCGCAACTTCGGCGGCAACGTCGTCGCTGCCATCAGTCACCTGGGCGAAGAGCCATCGATCAACGATCTGATCGGCAGCGTCAAGGTGATGCTCGATGCCTATATGGATGGCCGTATCGATCGCCTGTACGTGGTCTCCAACAAGTTCGTCAACACCATGACCCAGAAGCCGACCGTGGAACAGATGGTTCCGCTGGTGGCCGACGAAAGTCAGGAACTGCAACACCACTGGGACTACCTCTACGAACCCGACGCCAAGCAGCTGCTGGACGGCCTGATGGTGCGTTACGTGGAATCGCAGGTTTACCAGGCGGTGGTCGAGAACAACGCTGCTGAACAAGCGGCGCGGATGATCGCGATGAAGAACGCTACCGACAACGCCGGCGAGCTGATCAGTGATTTGCAGCTGATCTACAACAAGGCGCGTCAGGCTGCGATCACCCAGGAAATCTCGGAAATCGTCGGCGGCGCTGCCGCGGTTTAAGAACGGTTCAAATATTCAGAGGAACCAAACATGAGTAGCGGACGTATCGTTCAAATCATCGGCGCCGTTATCGACGTGGAATTTCCGCGCGATCAGGTGCCGAACGTCTATGACGCGCTGAAAGTCGTCGGCGCGGAAACCACCCTGGAAGTCCAGCAGCAGCTGGGCGACGGCATCGTCCGTTCCATCGCCATGGGTTCGACCGAGGGCCTCAAGCGTGGTCTGAACGTCGACAACACCGGCGCCGCCATTTCCGTGCCGGTCGGCAAAGCGACCCTCGGCCGGATCATGGACGTGCTGGGCAACCCGATCGACGAAGCCGGTCCCATCGGTGAAGAAGAGCGCTGGGGCATCCACCGCCCGGCGCCTTCCTACGCGGACCAGGCTGGCGGCAACGAGCTGCTGGAAACCGGCATCAAGGTAATCGACCTGGTGTGCCCGTTCGCCAAGGGCGGCAAGGTCGGCCTGTTCGGCGGCGCCGGCGTCGGCAAGACCGTGAACATGATGGAGCTGATCCGTAACATCGCCATCGAGCACAGCGGTTATTCCGTGTTCGCCGGTGTGGGTGAGCGTACCCGTGAGGGCAACGACTTCTACCACGAGATGAAGGACTCCAACGTTCTCGACAAAGTGGCCCTGGTCTACGGCCAGATGAACGAGCCGCCGGGCAACCGTCTGCGCGTGGCGCTGACCGGCCTGACCATGGCCGAGAAGTTCCGTGACGAAGGCCGCGACGTTCTGCTGTTCGTCGACAACATCTACCGCTATACCCTCGCCGGTACCGAAGTGTCCGCGCTGCTGGGTCGTATGCCGTCCGCTGTGGGTTACCAGCCGACCCTGGCCGAGGAAATGGGCGTTCTGCAGGAGCGCATCACCTCCACCAAGACCGGTTCGATCACCTCCATCCAGGCCGTATACGTGCCGGCGGATGACTTGACCGACCCGAGCCCGGCGACCACCTTCGCCCACCTGGACGCCACCGTGGTTCTGTCCCGCGACATCGCTTCCCTGGGTATCTACCCGGCGGTCGATCCGCTCGACTCCACCTCGCGCCAGCTGGACCCGAACGTGATCGGCCAGGAGCACTACGAGACCGCTCGCGGCGTGCAGTACGTGCTGCAGCGCTACAAGGAGTTGAAGGACATCATCGCGATCCTCGGCATGGACGAACTGTCCGAAGCCGACAAGCAGCTGGTATCCCGTGCTCGTAAGATCCAGCGCTTCCTGTCGCAGCCGTTCTTCGTGGCCGAGGTCTTCACCGGTTCGCCGGGCAAGTACGTCTCCCTGAAGGACACCATCGCGGGCTTCAAGGGCATCCTCAACGGCGACTATGATCACCTGCCGGAGCAGGCGTTCTACATGGTCGGCGGCATCGAAGAAGCCATCGAGAAAGCCAAGAAGCTGTAATCGGTGCGCCCGGCAACGGGCGCTCACGTGAGGTTAGATATGGCTATGACAGTCCATTGCGATATCGTCAGCGCGGAAGGAGAAATCTTCTCCGGTCTGGTCGAGATGGTGGTCGCGCACGGCAACCTGGGTGATCTTGGTATCGCCCCGGGTCACGCGCCGTTGATCACCGATCTGAAGCCGGGCCCGATCCGTCTGATCAAGCAAGGCGGCGAAGCCGAGGTGTTTTACATCTCCGGTGGCTTCCTCGAAGTACAGCCGAGCATGGTGAAGGTGCTCGCCGATACCGTGCAGCGCGCTGCAGATATCGACGAAGCGGCCGCTCAGGAGGCCCTCAAGGCCGCCGAGAAAGCCCTGCACGAGCATGGCGCGGAGTTCGACTACGGTTCCGCCGCCGCTCACCTGGCCGAGGTCGCAGCCCAGCTGCGCACCGTCCAGCAGCTGCGCAAGAAGTTCGGCGGCTAACGGCACCGGCTTCTTCGCATGCGAGTAAAAGGGTAGCCTTGGCTACCCTTTTTCTTTTCTGCCGTTTTTATCCACAGGCGCGCATACGCCTGTGCTTGCTCAGGATCTTCAGCATGTCCCTCGATATCGTCATCCTCGCCGCCGGCCAGGGCACCCGCATGCGCTCGGCCCTGCCCAAAGTGCTGCACCCGGTCGCGGGCAAGCCCATGCTCGCTCATGTCATCGACACGGCCCGCCAGCTTTCGCCGCGCAAAATTCATGTGGTGATTGGCCATGGCGCGGAACTAGTGCGTGAGCGCCTGGCGGCGGATGACGTCGACTTCGTGCTGCAGGCCGAGCAGCTGGGTACCGGCCATGCCGTGGCCCAAGCATTGCCGCATATCGAGGCGGACAAGGTGCTGGTCCTCTATGGCGACGTGCCGCTGACCCGGGTCGAGACCCTACAGGGCCTGCTGGCTCAGGCCAGCGACGCTCAGCTCGGCCTGCTGACGGTCAACCTCGCCGACCCTACCGGCTACGGTCGCATCATTCGCGACCCTGCTGGCGTGGTGCAGGCCATCGTCGAGCACAAGGACGCCAACGAAACCCAGCGTGCCATCCGTGAAGGCAACACCGGCATCCTCGCTGTGCCGGGCAAGCGCCTTGGCGACTGGCTCGGTCGCCTGTCCAACAGCAATGCCCAGGGCGAGTACTACCTCACCGATGTGATCGCCATGGCGGTGGCCGACGGCCTGGTGGTGGCCACCGAAACCGCCCAGGACGAGATGGAAGTGCTGGGCGCCAACGACCGCATCCAGCTGGCGCAGCTGGAGCGCTATTACCAGTTGCGCGCAGCGCGCCGCCTGATGGCCCAGGGCGTGACCCTGCTCGACCCGGCTCGCTTCGACCTGCGTGGCGAGGTCACCGTCGGCCGCGATGTGCTGATCGACGTCAATGTGATCCTCGAAGGCCAGGTCGTCATCGAGGATGGCGTCGAGATCGGCCCGAACTGCGTGATCAGGAACAGCACCCTGCGCAAGGGCGCAATCGTCAAAGCCAACAGCCATCTGGAAGGTGCCGAGATGGGCGAGGGCAGCGACTGCGGCCCGTTCGCCCGCCTGCGCCCCGGCAGCGTGCTCGGCGCCAAGGCTCATGTCGGCAACTTCGTCGAACTTAAGAACGCGGTGCTGGGCGAAGGCGCCAAGGCGGGGCACCTGAGCTATCTGGGCGACGCCGAGATCGGTGCGCGGACCAACATCGGTGCCGGCACCATCACCTGCAATTACGATGGCGCCAACAAGCACCGCACGGTGATGGGCGAGGATGTGTTCATCGGTTCCAACAGTGCGTTGGTGGCGCCGGTGACCCTCGGCGATGGCGCCACCACCGGCGCCGGCTCCACCATCACTGCTGACGTGCCGGCCCGGGCCCTGGCGGTCGGACGAGCCAAGCAGCGCAATATCGAGGGCTGGAAGCGGCCGGTCAAACAGCCCAAGTGAAGGCGATCTGCGTGCAGCGACGAAAGCCGAAATGCTCGTTGGGCTTCACCCAGCAACCCAGCCTATGACCGCCCAAGCACTTCCCGCTTGACGAAAAAGCATCGTTAGGTTTTGATTCGCGCCATTATCTTTCGAATCGAAACTTATAAATGTCGAAACGCAATACCCCGCAACGTCGCCACGCCGTTCTCGCCCTGCTCGCCGAGCAGGGCGAGGTGAGTGTCGACGAGCTGGCCAGGCGGTTCGCTACGTCGGAAGTCACGGTGCGCAAGGACCTCGCCGCGCTGGAAAAGAATGGCCTGCTGCTGCGCCGCTATGGCGGCGCAGTACCAGTGCCGCAGGAGCTGATCGGCGAGAGCGCGCAACCGGTGTCCCCCTACAAGCAGGCCATCGCCCGAGCCGCCGTGGCGCTGATCCGCGAGCATGCGCGCATCATCATCGACAGCGGCAGCACCACCGCGGCGATGATCCCCGAACTCGGCCACAAGCCTGGCCTGGTGGTGATGACCAACTCGCTGAACGTTGCCAATGCCCTGCGCGATATCGAGCATGAGCCGGTGCTGCTGATGACCGGCGGTACCTGGGACCCCCATTCGGAGTCCTTCCAGGGCCAGGTGGCCGAGCAGGTGCTGCGTTCCTACGACTTCGACCAGCTCTTCATCGGCGCCGACGGCATCGACCTGACCCGCGGGACCACCACCTTCAATGAATTGCTGGGGCTGTCGAGGGTCATGGCCGAGGTGGCCCGCGAAGTCATCGTCATGGCCGAAGCCGACAAGGTGGGCCGCAAGATACCCAACCTGGAGCTGCCCTGGAGCAGCGTGCATACCCTGATCACCGACGACCGCCTGCCCCAGGCGGCCCGCGAACAACTTAGCGCCCGCGGCATCAAACTGATCTGCGCGAGCATCGACGTCTAAAGGAGAGCAAATCATGTGTGGCATCGTTGGCGCCGTCGCCGAGCGCAATATCACCGCCATCCTGCTGGAGGGCCTCAAGCGTCTGGAATACCGCGGCTATGACAGCGCCGGCGTTGCGCTGCTGGGAGACGATGGACGCCTGGAACGCTGCCGTCGCTCGGGCAAGGTCGCCGAGCTGGAGCAGGCCCTTGCCGACCAGCCGCTACCGGGACGCCTGGGCATCGCCCACACCCGCTGGGCCACCCACGGTGCCCCCTGCGAACGCAACGCCCACCCGCACTTTTCCGGCAGCGAGCTGGCGGTGGTGCACAACGGCATCATCGAGAACCACGAACCGCTGCGCGAACAGCTCAAGGGCTTGGGTTATGTCTTCGAGTCGGACACCGACACCGAGGTCATCGTCCACCTGCTCGATAACAAGCTGAAGGAAAGCGGCGACCTGGCCACCGCGCTCAAGGCCGCCGTTCGGGAACTGCATGGCGCCTATGGCCTGGCGGTGATCTCCAGCCGTCAGCCGGACCGCCTGCTCGCCGCTCGCAGCGGCAGCCCGCTGGTGATCGGCCTGGGCCTGGGCGAGAACTTCCTTGCCTCCGACCAGTTGGCGCTGCGCCAGGTCACCGACCGCTTCCTCTACCTGGAAGAGGGCGATATCGCTGAGATCCAGCGCGACCAGGTGCGTATCTGGGACGTCCTGGGCGAGGAGGTCCAGCGCGAAGCGGTGCAGTACCACGAGGGCGCCGAAGCGGCCGACAAGGGCGAGTACCGCCACTTCATGCTCAAGGAAATCCACGAGCAACCCAAGGTCGTGCAGCGCACCCTGGAAGGTCGCCTGGGCGGCGACCATGTGCTGGTCCAGGCATTCGGCCCCCAGGCCGCCGAGCTGTTCGCCAAGGTGCGCAACGTGCAGATCGTCGCCTGCGGCACCAGCTACCACGCCGGCATGGTCGCCCGGTACTGGCTGGAGGAAGTCGCCGGCATTCCCTGCCAGGTCGAGGTGGCCAGCGAGTTCCGCTACCGCAAGGTGGTAGTGCAGTCGGACAGCCTGTTCGTCACCATTTCCCAGTCCGGCGAAACCGCCGACACCTTGGCTGCGTTGCGCAATGCGAAAGCGCTGGGTTACCTGGCCAGCCTGGCGATCTGCAACGTCGGCACCAGTTCGCTGGTACGCGAGTCCGACCTCACCCTGTTGACCCAGGCCGGCCCGGAGATCGGTGTGGCCTCGACCAAGGCCTTTACCACCCAGCTGGTCGGCCTGCTGCTGCTGACCCTGGCCCTCGGCCAGGTACGTGGCACCTTGGGCAAGGGCACGGAGGCGGAACTGGTGGAAGAACTGCGCCGCCTGCCGACCCGCCTGGGCGAGGCGCTGGCGATGGATGCCACCATCGAGAAGGTCGCCGAGCACTTCGCCGAGAAGCACCACACCCTGTTCCTCGGTCGCGGCGCCCAGTATCCGGTGGCGATGGAAGGGGCGCTCAAGCTCAAGGAAATTTCCTATATCCACGCCGAGGCCTACCCGGCCGGCGAACTCAAGCACGGCCCACTGGCCCTGGTCGACGCGAGCATGCCGGTGGTGACCGTGGCGCCCAATAACGAGCTGGTGGAAAAACTCAAATCCAACCTGCAGGAAGTGCGTGCCCGTGGCGGCGAGCTGATCGTCTTCGCCGACCGCGAAGCCGGCATCGGCAACGGCGAGGGCACCCTGGTGGTGGCCATGCCGCACATCCACGACCTGCTGGCGCCGATCCTCTACACCCTGCCGTTGCAGCTGCTGTCCTATCATGTAGCGGTGTTCAAGGGCACCGACGTCGACCAGCCGCGCAACCTCGCCAAGTCGGTTACGGTGGAGTGACGGCGAGCAAGGACTGGTTTTAAGTAAGTCTCCGCAGCGGGGGAGCCGGCCTGGCCACCCCCGCTGCTAAGGGTTTTTCAACCTTCAGGCGGTGCGCTCCCGGGTTTGCAGAACGAACCGGGCGCTTTCACCCGCCCGGTCGGCCGTCAGAGCCGCTTCACCCCATCACCCGCTGGGCGCGATACGCCCAACCGTCAATTGGCGCCTCCCGACAGGATGACACCCGTCGGGCAGTGGTCCGACAAGACATGCCGGGCAACGTCGCCATCCTCGTAGGGTTGCCGGAAGAATTCCACCTGCTGGGAGCGGGCTGCCAGGGACTGGCTGAGCAGCACCGCATCGATATAGGCGTCGTGCTTGTCCCGGTTGCTGCAGGGGATGTAGTCGGCGCCTTCGGTGGATCGGAACAGCACGGCACCCGTCGGCTGGTTGTCGCTCAGGGCATTGACCAGGTTGAGCGGCGCGGCTTCGTCCGGCCCGGCGGCATGCCGGGCGTCCTTTTCGAGAATGCGATTGAAGTCGCCCAGGATCGCGAAACGCTGGCCTTGCTCGACCCGCTCGTCGACCCAGCGTTCGAGCACCGGCACCTGCCGACGCAGCCCCTGGCAAGCGCCGTTGGTGTTGTCCAGGCGTTGCGCGAAGCAGCCGCTCTTCAAGTGCACGGACAACAGCTGAATCTCTTCATCGGTCCCGGGAAACAGTGTGACATCGGCGCCCGCACGAACACTGCCATCCACATCCAGCGCCGATAGCTCGCGATTGCACCGATAGGGAATGCCCTTGCGAATCGCGAATCCGGTCTTCTGGGGATGCCTGCGACTGACGAAGCAATCGGCCACATAGCCAGGGCCGAACACCCTGCCCGCTGCCTCTGGGCCGTCAACCTCCTGCAGCGCGACGACATCCGCATCAAGTCGAGTTGCGTAGCGGGAGAGCGCCGCCAGATCATCATCCGCGTGACGAGGCGGAGGCAGGCGACCTGGGCTGCACGGGAAGGCTCGCTGGTCGCTCCTGGGTTGTGTCGGCATGCAGGCGGGCTTGAGCGCGTCATAGGTGTCCGGCGTCATGAGCCACTCCAGATTCCAGGTGGCGAGCTTCAGCGAAGGGCGCGCCGCACCCGGCGACCGAGTGGAATCGGCCGGCAATTCAGCGACCACCAGGCTGGCGTACTTGTCCTCCAGCGCGGCGGGAAGACTGCGCTCCCACGAGCCGTAGACGGGATTGGGTAGCAAGAACCAGCGTGTACCGAAGTGGTCCGCCCAGTGCTGGAACGTCGGCGCGGACACGCCGCTGCGTTCAGCGGCCACGACGTCCGGCGGCAGGAAGTCCGTCAGGTCGTCGCCCAGCAGCATGACGATTCGATGCGTCTGGGCAATCGAGCGGCGCCGGCTCGACTTGTCACTCGTCCATTCCGCGCGCTCGTTCTTCAGCAAGAAGGCGCTCGGGTTATCCGCACCCGGGAAACCCAGCTTCGCCATGTTGGCCATGGTTTGCTGCTTTGCCGGGCAACTGTCCGGTGCCACACAGCTCCGGTTGCTGACATAGAAGATCGCGACGCCCTGCCGCGCTGCCGCGCGGGTGAATGCGAGCGCTCCGGGGACCGCTCCGGCCTGCATATGCGCCATCCAGTCGGCCCAGGCGTTTTCGTCAAAGGGCGAGCCCGTGGCGAGCTGCCAGCCACTGAACGCCGAGTTGTCCAGAACGGTTTCGTCGATATCCAGGATGACCGCCGGCGGCAGCCGTTCGCGATTCGCGGCGCCCTGTTGTTCCAGCGCGGCGGTTTCCGTGCCGGCAACCGCCTCCGGCAACTTCTCCGTGGCCAGCTGGTAGGTGGTGCCGGCGGCGATGCGGTACTCGAGGGCCTTCTGGACCCACAGCACGCTGTTGAGCATCTGGCGCTGAGCGATGGGCACGTCAGCCAGAGCGGAAGAGGTCAAGACCGCGAGGGTCAGTGCGAGGGGAAATCCGTTTCGTTTCATTGCCCAACTCCATCTCCATTGGCGGGGTGCCCGGAGGGTATAGCCGTCTGAGTGCGCGCTTTCAATCGCGCCGCGTATATGACCCGCTCAGCGCTCGAATTGCTCAACCTCGAATGGGCTTGACCGTCCGGAGCGTATGCCTCGATTCCGCGCGGATCGCCACCCTTTCCCTTGCGCTTCCCCACCGCCGCACCAAAGGCTGGCGCTATGCCTTCATGTGAAGCGTTTCTCAGTAACAAATTGTTTCAATTTGATGGTGCGCAGCTCCGGCGCGGGCTGCGTGCGCGGTGCGCAAATAGTTGCGCAAACGGAATGGTTTAGGTTCCGCCGATACAGTTTCATCAAGAGGAACAGTGGATGTTCAAGCCGGCCGATATGCCCCAGTTCACCCTGTCCATCGAAGGGCTCGTCCATGATTTGCAGGTGCTGGCCTTTTCCGGCGAAGAAGCGATCAGCACGCCCTATGCCTTCCACATCGAATGCGTGAGCGAGCGTGACGACCTGGAGCTGGAGAGCCTGCTGAACCGGCCGACCTTCTTGCGTTTCGGCATCGGCGGTGAAGGCGTCCATGGCGTCATCCACCAAGCATCCCAGGGCGAATCCGGCAAGCGCCTGACCCGCTATCACCTGACCCTGGTGCCGCGGCTGCATCACCTGGCGTATCGCATCAACCACCGCATTTTCCAGCATCTGACCGTCCCCCAGATCGTCGCCCAAATACTGGAGGAGCACGGCATCCTCGCCGGCGACTATCGCTTCCAACTCGGCCCTACGGTCTATCCGGAGCGCGTGTACAGCGTGCAGTACGGGGAGTCCGACCTGCACTACATCCAGCGGCTATGCGAGGAAGAGGGCATCTCGTATTTCTTCAATCATCAGCCGGACCGCCATGTGCTGATATTCGGTGACGATCAGGCTGCGTTCACCAAGCTGGACCAGCCCACCGCCTATGTGCAGGACACGGGTCTGGTGGCCGACGAACCCGTCATCAAGCGCTTCGGCAAGCGCGTTGCCACCCGCATTAGTCACACTGCCCATCGCGATTACAACTTCGAGAAACCGTCGGTGCAGATGGTCGCCAATACCGCCACGGAGGGTTCGCCCTTACTGGAGCGCTACGAATACCCCGGGCGCTTCGCCGACAACGGCCGCGGCAAGCACCTGTCCAAGCGCATCCTGGAGCGCGACCGCGCCGATCAGGCCATCGTCGAAGGCGAGGGTGACCAGCCCACGCTGCGCAGCGGCCACTTCCTGACGTTGTCGGACCACCCCAAGGCGGAGTGGAATGACCTCTGGCTGCTGGTAAGTATCCAGCACGAGGGGCGCCAGCCGCAGGTGCTCGAGGAGTCCATCACCAGCCAGACCGAGGCCGCCGATGGCTTCCAGCAGGGGTATCGCAATCGCTTCACCGCCACGCCGTGGGACGTGCCCTATCGGCCACCCGTGCGCCACCCCAAGCCCAGGGTCTTGGCGACCCAGACCGCCGTGGTAACCGGTCCGCCGGGCGAGGAAATCCACTGCGACGAATACGGCCGGGTGAAGATCCAGCTGTTCTGGGATCGCCGGGACCTCAACAACGACCAGAGCAGTTGCTGGGTCCGGGTGGCGTCGAACTGGGCGAGCGAACGCTATGGGGCCGTCACCATTCCGCGCGTCGGCATGGAGGTCGTGGTCCAGTTTCTCGAGGGCGATCCCGACCAGCCGATCATCACCGGCTGCCTGCACCACGCCAAGAACCTGGTGCCCTACGACCTGCCGGCGAACAAGACGCGCACCGTCTTCAAGACCCGCAGCAGCCCCGGCGGCGGCGGCTTCAACGAGTTGCGCATCGAGGACCGCGCCGGCCAGGAACAGATCTTCATCCACGCGCAACGCGACCAGGACAGCGTGGTGGAGAACAACGAGAGCCATTTCGTCGGGGTCAACCGACTCCACAATATCGGCCAGGACGAGACCGTCATCATCGGGCAGAACCGCATCCGCGTGGTGAAGGTGGACGACACCCTGCTGGCCGGTGGCGCCAAGCAGGACAGCATCAGCACCGTCTACCTCGTCGAGGCCGGCGAGCAGATACGCCTGGTCTGCGGCCAGAGCGTGCTGGAAATGCATGCCAATGGCGTGATCAACCTCTACGGCACCCAGTTCAACTTCTCCGTGGAAGGCGACGGCCAGATCAACACCGGCGGCAAGCTCGACCTCAACATGCCCGGCGGCGCCGCGGCGACCGCACCAGGCCCGCACGGCGTCAAGGGCACCATCGACGCGAACGTGGAGGCCGTCTTCGCCAACCCACCGCCGCCAGCCACCTAACCGGAAGATCCACGCTCTAGGAAACGCACCCTCCATGGATTACCTACTGCACGAGGGCCGGCTCACATTGCCGGCCGGCTTCCAGGACCGCAGCGTCAACATGTTCATTCCCGGCAACGTCGTGCCGGCACCGTTCAGCCTGACCATCGCCCGTGACACGACCCTGCCGGGCGAGGCCCTGCCCGACTACGTCGATCGCCAGGTCGGGCTGATCGCCGCCAAGCTGCGCAAGTACAAGCGGCAAAGCACGCGCGATGCCCAGCTCGGCGCGCAGTCGCCGATCACCGGCCTGCAGGTCGATGCGCACTACCAGAGCGACGGTCGCACCATCTACCAACGGCAGTCCGTGTTTCCCATCGCGGCTGATCGGGTCCTGGTGTTCTCCGGCACCTGCCAGAACCCCTTCGACGACGTTCTCAACCAGCTATGGGCAGATGTGCTGGCCAGCTTCCAGGCGCATCCTCCGGCAGTAACCAACCCGTAAGGACACCCCGGTCGCCGAGCGGCCGGCACACAGGGAGGCGTTCGCATGTTCGAAGCGGCGCGATTGAACGACGAACTCGCCCATACCAGCGCCTTGGCGGGCTTCCTGATGGGCGCGGCGCTGGGTTTGGCGCTGGTGGTCGCGGTGGCCTTCGCCACGGCCACCTGCGGCCTGGGTGTCGCACTGCTGGCGGGGCTGGCGGCCGGGATCGGAGGTATGGCATTGACCTCCCTCGGCGAAGGCATAGGGCGAATGATCAGTTCGCCCGCTGGCGGAATCCTGACCGGCTCGCCGGATGTCTTCATCAACGGCCTCAACGCGGCTCAGGTCGAGGGCAGTACCGGGCTGTGCGACAAGCATCCGAACCCGCCACCCCTGGTGGCCGAAGGCTCGGCCAAGGTCTTCTACAACGGCCTGGCCGCCGCGCGCAAAGGCGACAAGCTGACCTGCGGCGGCGTCATCGACAGCGGGTCGGAAAACACCTTCGTCGGCGCCGAGAGCGTGCAGTACCTGGAGATCCAGGACGAAGTGCCAGAATGGCTGCGCACCACGGTGGACATCCTTATGGCGCTGGCCGGCTCGGCGGCAGGCATCGCGAAGATGGCGCTGATGGCCGGCAAGGTCGGCTTCAAGGCGGTCCTGCCCTGTGCGCTGAAGTTTGCCGCCGGCTTTGCGGCGGGGGAAGTCGCCGGCCGCTACATCATCGGCCCGGCGATTGGCCGCGCTATCGGCGGCCTGTTCGGCAACCCGGTCGATGCAGTGAGCGGACGCAAGCTGCTGCTGGAGGAAAACGAAACCGACTTCACCCTGCCGGGACTGATGCCGATCGTCTGGTCGCGCTTCTACGCCAGCAACCTGACTCACGAAGGCCTGCTCGGCCGCGGCTGGGTGCTGCCCTGGGAGCAGAGCCTGCGCCTGGATGGCGAGCAACTGCTGCTGCGCGACAACCAGGGCAGAGAGCTGCCTCTGCCGACACTGAACCCAGGCGAGCGCCTGTACCTGACCGATCAGCAATTCTTCCTTGTCTGTACCGAGGGCGGCCACTACCTGCTGCAGACCCTCGATAACCACTTCTTCTACTTCGGCGAGCCACTGCCTAATGGCGAGCCCGCGCCACTACGGCGCATCGAAAACGCGCTGGGGCATTTCCTCAACTTCAGCTACGACCGCGAGCAGCGACTCAGCGACATCTGTGCCACCGGCGGTCTGCGCTTGCACCTGTGCTACGAGCGCGGTGACGACCGCCTGACGCGCGTTGAGCGGGTCGTCGACAACCGCCCGGTGGAAACCCTGGTGCATTACCAGTACGACGCCCATGGCCAACTGGCACAGGTCACCGACCGCAACGGCGAGCGCACCCGTCGCTTCGTCTACGATCAGGGCCTGATGGTCGCCCACGAAAATGCCCTCGGGCTGGTCTGCCAGTACCAATGGATCAAATGTTCCGACGGGACCCGGCGGGTGGAAGAGCACTGGACTAGCGACGGCGAACGCTATCGCTTCCACTACGACCTCGATCACCGCGAGACGACGATTACCGATGCCCTCGGCCGGACCGCGAGGATTTATTACAACGAACAGCACCGCGTGATCGCCAGCCAGGATTTCGGTGGCGAGCACTATCTCATCGAACTGGACGATGCCGGCAACATGACCGGCCTTACCCTGCCAGGCGGCAGCATCCTCACGTTGGCCTACGACGACTTCTCCCGCCTGATCGAGGAAACCGATCCGCTAGGCCGCAGCACGCGCTATGAGTACCACCTCGATACCAGTCTGGTCAGCGCCATCGAGCGCCCGGACGGCAGCCGCGAGCAATGGACTTACGACCGCAGCGGCAACCTGCTGGAAAGCATCGACCCGCTGGGCCACCTGACCCGCTACCTGAATACCGACGATGGCCTGCCCTACACACGCCATGATCCATTGGGCAACAGCACCCATCTGCAGTGGAACGCCTTCGGCCAACTGGAGCAGTATCAGGACTGCTCGGGGCAACGCACCCGCTATGAGTATGACGAGCGCCTGCACCTGACCGGCATCACCGATGCGCTGGGCCAGACCACCCGCCTGACACGCCGGGCCAGTGGCGAAATCCTACGGGTTGATCATCCCGACGGCACTCAGGATCGCTACACCTGCAACGCCCTGGGCCAAGTAGTCAGCCACACCAATGCCGATGGCCATACCACCTACCTGGAGCGCAACCTGCGCGGCCTGCCCAAGCGCCGCAAGGATGCCCGAGGCCAGCAGGTGCAGTACCACTACGATGAGGCCCAGCGCCTGACTCAACTGGTCAACGAAAACCAAGCCGCCTACCGCTTCAGCTACGACGCGAGCGACCGCCTGCAGGAGGAAATTCGTGTCGATGGTCTGCGTCGCCGTTACCGCTACAGTGCCAGCGGCACCCTGGCCGAGTTGGAGGAGATCGCCGAACAAGGTGTGGATTCCTTAAGTCGCCTGCAGCTGTTCGAGCACGATGCCGGCGGCCGCTTGCTCAGCCGCATCACCCCGGATGCCCGTCTGGACTACCACTACGACGACGCGGACCGCATCACGGCCATCGAGCGCTTGCCGAGCGAGGCCGGCAAGGCCCTGGGCATCCAGCCCGACCAACTGGCGTTCACCTACGACGCCAATGGCCGGCTGACCGAGGAGCGCAGTGCGCGAGGCACGCTTGGCTATCAGTACGACGCGCTGGGTAGTCTCACCAGCCTGGCCCTACCTGATGGCCGCCAACTTAACCATCTGCACTACGGCAGCGGCCACCTGCACCAGATCAACCTGGACGGCCTGCTGATCAGCGACTTCGAGCGCGACGCCCTGCACCGGGAAACCCTGCGCACCCAGGGCGCGCTGACCAGCCGCTTCGGCTATGACAGCAAGGGCCGCAAGTTCTGGCAATCGACGATACGGCTGCCACATGAAGAACTCAGCCAGCTTCGCGAGCAGGGCGACCGCCTGCTCGGACTGCCGGAACACCCGGCCACCGTGCTGCACCGGCGCTACCAGTACAGTCCCGGCGGTGAACTCAAGCGTGTAGCGGACAAATACCGGGGTGTGACCGACTACGGCTACGACGCCAGCGGGCAATTGCGTAGCCGCGAACCGGACCATCCCCAGCTGCAGCCTGAAAACTTCAGCTACGACGCCGCCGGCAACCTGTGCGGGACCGGTGCCTGGCAGTTCGAGTCGCTACCCAGCAACCGCCTGGTGGCCTGGCGCGACCTGCGCTTTAGCTACGACGCCTGGGGCAACCTCAGCGAGAAGAGCAACGGCAGCGGCGCCTACCAGCGCTTCCACTACGACAGCGAGAACCGCCTGATCCGCGCCGAAACCTGGCACGGCACGCAATTGCACAGCGAGGCGCACTACCGCTACGACAGCCTAGGCCGGCGTATCGGCAAGACCGTCAGCCAGAACGGCCAGGACCAGAGCACCGACTTCCTCTGGCAGGGCCTGCGTCTGCTCCAGGAACAGGCACCGAGTCTGCACAGCCTCTACGTCTACGAGCCCGGCAGCTACGCCCCACTGGCGCGTATCGATACCGATCCCGAGCTGCCCGAACGCCCAGCCAAGCGCTACTACTTCCACACCGACCAGATCGGCACCCCGCAGGAGCTGACCGACGCCGACGGCCAAGTGGTCTGGCGAGCGTTCTACAAGGCCTGGGGTAGTCTTGAGGCACTGTCGCCGAACCTGATCGAACAGAACCTGCGCTTTCAGGGTCAGTACCACGACCGCGAAACGGGGCTGCATTACAACACCTTTCGGTACTACGATCCGGTGGTGGGGCGGTTTACTACTCAAGACCCGATTGGGTTGCTGGGCGGAGCCAACCTGTACCAGTACGCGCCGAATGCGTTGGGGTGGGTTGATCCGTGGGGACTCTGCTCACAGGCTCTCAGCAGAAATATGGTCAAGAGCGGCACAGCGCGCCCAGCCAATACAGCTGCACACCATATCGTTGGTGATACGTCGAAAAGGGCAAAAATTGCCAGAGACATCTTAGCAAAGCATGGGATTCATGTGGACGATGCTGTTAACGGTGTGTTTTTGCCGAATAGAAACAATATTGATGACACTGTGAAGGGTATTTTGCACAATGGGAAACACCCGAATGCATATTTTGACTCTGTCAACGACTTGATTCAGGCTGCCGACAAGGCTGGCGGGAAAAAGGCCGTCCTGAAGACTATTGACAGAATAAGGGACAAATTACTTAATTCCCCAAGAGACGGTGCTTGGAGTGATTTATTTGGATAAGCATATGAAACAGTACTTTTTGCCTCTGCAAGGAGACGATTACAAAGGGCTCGTCGAAGAAGAAGGGGGTATTTCGATTTGGAGCACATTTGAAGACTCCGATCCGGTTGGCTTTGTTGAGGATCACGGAGGCGAATTTCGAATTGAATACAACTCAGAAGACGCCCGGTTGCCGGTGGGTGCAGATATGGACGTTGCTTTCTCTCCAATCATAGTATTTAGCAATGCGCTGATGGAAAAAGCGTCATGCCTGATTGGGTGTGAGCATTTAAAGAAGCTTAGCTTGCGTTTGCCAGTCCCTGATCTGGCGGCGTACTACTTGGATCTGGTGATACATGATGCTCTAGACAAAGAAAATTCAGACTACGATGAGTATGATGAAGGCTATGTGGTTTTTAAACATGTACTGCATAGGGAGGCGATAGGAGATCTTGATATTTTTAGATTGAGTGAGTCTCCAAGCAAGGTTTTTGTGTCATCGTCATTTGTAGATTTATACAAGGCTGGCGGATTTAAAGGAGTTGCCTTCAGGAAGGTTGATGTTGGTTGATTTTCCGTTCTGTGGCCCTGCGGGAGCTACTAGGGAGGAAATCATGATGGCAACGAAGAGAATTGTTCCGGCATCTGATCAATCTATCGCTCATCCTGCAATTTATTTTGGAGGAGATGAGGCGAGGCTAAATGAATGGCCAAAAAATCCAGACGGAGATTGCTTGACGTTGCTTTTTAGCATTGATTGTCAAGCCCTTCAGAGGGAAATGAAGAGGGGCGATTTACCCTTCAGCGGCTTTATTCATGTCTTTTCAACGTACAATAGGCAGGACTACTTCTTGGATTATATCACCTACTCAGGCGATTCCGAGGAGTTAAAGCTAATCAGTAGCGGCTATACTTCGGTAGTTTATAGTGATGCTGAACAATCCATAAAAAGCCCTGTAGAGAGCATGCCGCGGCTTAATATGGAACTCTTGGACTATGAGATCGGGGAGGGCGAATTTTCTGTAGCTTCGCTTTTCTCTGAGGTAATCCCCAATGGGGTGCTCGCTGCTAGTTCGCTGAGCGAAGACTACAATTTTGTCTGCCAAATATATTCTTCTGACTTCCCCCAGCCATTCCAAGATGCTCTATATTTAACTGATGCGCTTGGTTTTCTTTTTATAAGAAAACCGCAGAGCAAAAGTGGTCAGTTTGGTTTGTTCTTTGTTCAAACAGCGTAGTGTAAACTTCTGGTGCTACGCTGCATGCTGCAAAAACTGCGTGCAATAGTGACATTTGTCAACTAAACGAACAGGGCCTCAATTAAATGCAATGCCCTCACTGCTCCGCCAAGATCAGCCTCTTTTCCCCCGCTATCATGGGGCCATCCAAGCCTGGCGGGGCAAGGGCGTGCAAACAGTGCAACAACCTATTCGCCATCACACTGGATAAGAAGATCGCCTTGGCTGCTGCCGTCGCTACGGCGGTTGTTGGTTTCTTCGTACTGCGCCCGATTCCCACCGTCGGCCCGGCCCTCTGGGGCTTCGCTGCGGTACTGGTGACCTTTCTCGCGGCGGCGCGTTTGAAAAAGGCTTGAACTCATGGGACTGGTTTGAAGTGGGGTAGCAAAACCAAGTGTGGCCCCAATTACTCCAAGCATCTCTCGCTCAAGGAAAACTAGGGTTCTGATGTGACCTCGCGTCATCCCGTGCTCGATAAGTCAGATTCCGTCCGCGCTGTCGCCGGCCACTTCAACCTTTCGTGCCCGGAAACGGCCTGGCTCGGTTGGCAGGAGTTGCACCGTTTTAGTTGCGCGCAAGGGCATGTATTCGAGCGGACACCGAAATCGCTTGTTGGAGCCAAGGGCACTGATGTCTGTCCGGTCTGCATCGGTCAGGGGCATTTGGATCGCTTGCATGCTGCCGCCTGCAAGGCTCAGACCGAATGCCTAGATGATCAATGGCGTGGCGCCACGGCACGCTATGGTTTCCGCTGCCCGCAAGGCCACACCTGGCAGCGACGCCCGTCCGATTTTCACATTAACTCCAACTGTCCCGGCTGCGTTCGGCAGCAAGCAAGTCGGAAGAGGCTACGACGCCTGGGGCAACCTCAGCGAGAAGAGCAACGGCAGCGGCGCCTACCAGCGCTTCCACTACGACAGCGAGAACCGCCTGATCCGCGCCGAAACCTGGCACGGCACGCAATTGCACAGCGAGGCGCACTACCGCTACGACAGCCTAGGCCGGCGTATCGGCAAGACCGTCAGCCAGAACGGCCAGGACCAGAGCACCGACTTCCTCTGGCAGGGCCTGCGTCTGCTCCAGGAACAGGCACCGAGTCTGCACAGCCTCTACGTCTACGAGCCCGGCAGCTACGCCCCACTGGCGCGTATCGATACCGATCCCGAGCTGCCCGAACGCCCAGCCAAGCGCTACTACTTCCACACCGACCAGATCGGCACCCCGCAGGAGCTGACCGACGCCGACGGCCAAGTGGGCTGGCGGGCCTTCTACAAGGCCTGGCGTAGCCTGGAGGCCAGAACCTGCGCTTCCAAGGTCAGTACCACGACCGCGAAACGGGGCCGCGCTATCAAACAGCCTGCTTGCCATCACGCTGGACAAGAAGATCGCTGCCGTTGCTACGGCGGTGGTTGGCTTCTTCGTTCTCTGCCCTATCTCCGCTGTAGGACCTGCGCTCTGGGGTTTCACGGTATTGATGACCTTTCACGCTGCGGTGCGTTTGAAGGAGGTGGGTCCATTGAAGCGCGCGGACTCAACAATAGACATCTTCAGAAATATCACTGTCCCGGCCAGGCTGGGTAAAAAGTGGGGCGCCTGCCGCTACCGAAGCGGGAGGAACGCCGCGCCCAAGCGGTGCGGTAGATGCAGGTGCTTGTTCCACCGTTCGGGAGAAGCCCTATCCAGAAGCGCCGTGCAGCTGTTTTTTTGCCGCTAGGTTCCACGTGGAACCCATGGGCCCTGCCAGGAGAAGACCCACTACGGTGGGCTCTTTCGTTTCAGGGCTTCGGTAGCACGCCGAGTAGCGCCCAGAGTCGTCGCGCTTCGGCATCGGCGCTGATGAGTTCGGCAAGGAGGTCGCGCAGCGGTTTCTGCCCCCACTCGACGGCGCGGTTGATCAGGTAGGGAACCGGGCTATGGGGCTCGGTCTTGGCCAGGTAGTCCGCAATCAGGGCGAGTTGCCGGTAGGCTTCGTCGCGGCTGGCAGGCGCGCGGCCGACGGCGGTTGGTTGGGTAGGGCTCTCTTCCTCGGTGAAGAGAGCGGAGTCTTCGACGGCCGGCTGGGTCGGGGCGGCGGGGTGCATGGCGAGGAACTCCTGCATGAGCTTGGCCAACTGCTCGATGGTCTGGCGCAACGGCGTGAAGGACGGTGAGTCGAACGCCAGCTGCGCATCGCTCCAGGCTTCGAGCCGGGCCAGGGCGGCCAGGCTTTCCGTCAGCCAGGCGGCATTCTGGCGAAACTGCACGCCCGGCAACATGCGCAAGGTGTCGTTCAGCTGGCGCTGGGTGCTCTGCGCGGCCTCGCGCTCGGCCTTGGCGGCCTTGCTGTCGCCGCCGATCAGCAGCTTGCGTTGCACCTGCTGCCAGTCGGCGAAGCTGAACTTGGCGAATTCCTGGCCCACCTCGCCGAGCAGCGGAACGCGGGTCAGCAGGACTTCGGCATAGCGGCGGATCAGCCATTCCAGCGGGCTGGAGCGCCAGGACAGGTCACCGTCCTCCGGTTGCGGGTGCAGCTCATCGGAGAAGCGTTCGCAGAGGTTGGCCAGTAGCGTCAGTGCCGCCGCCAGCCCGGCGAAGCCATGACGGTGCAGCCAGGCTTCGCCGAGCCAGGCGGCCACCATCAGGTCCTTGCTCTTGTGGCTGAGAATGCCGCTGGCCATGCGTTCCACGGCGACCCAGTCGGCGCGTTTGACATCGGCCTGCCAGACGCCGGTGGGCAGGCTCTCATCGTCTTCCCGGCGGGCCTCGCGCAGGGCGTCGTACTCCGGCTGGTGGCGGATGTTGGTGCCGCAGGGCTGCGGGCCGGCGATCGGTTCCAGCAGGCCTGCGGCTTGAAGCGCGACGGCGTCCATTGTCGGGGCGAACTCCTACGGTGTGCCTGGCTGGTTGGCGGAGAACGAGGTGGGCCAGGGGGCCTCTGGTGAGACGGCCACGGTGGCCGGCGCAGTGCCGTTCGAGAACGGCGAGGTGGGCGCCTTCACCGGCAGCGGCGCGATGGCCAGCGGGGTCTTGCCGCTGGCGCTCATCAGCGCTACGCGCACGAACATCTGCGCGTGGTTCTCGCTGCTGTAGGGGGCGTACACCGGCAGGCGGAAGGCCAACGGCGTTTCACTGTAGTCGATGGTCGGCAGGCGCTCGAAGGCGACGTGGGCCCGCAACAGACGCAGCAGTGCCCAGGGGCCGTCGTATTCCCAGCCGGCTTCGTAGTCGAAGACTGCCAAGGCCGACTGCAGGGGATCGTCTGCCGGCTTCTGCGCGGCGTTCTTGGCCCAGCGCAGCAGCAGCTTGACCGGCTCGCCGAGTGTCCAGCGAATACGCGTGTTGTCTTCGCCGGGATAGCGGATCTGGTCGCTACCGGAGAGCAGCGTCCATTCGATCACCTGGTCGGCGCCCAGCTCCGCTTCGCGATCGGTTCGCCAGCGCACGGCGAGGTCGATGCCCTTGACGCCGTCCTGGTTGCGCTCGAACAGCGGGTCCAGCCAGACCCGCGCCTTTTGCAGGTTGTCGAGGAAATCGACAGCCGCCAGCGCATCCGGCGACAAGCTCTGCGCCAGCCCGGCCCTGGCCTGGGCGAGGTTTTCGTCGAGCAGTTTCAGGAACAGGCGCACGCGGTCGGGATCGGCATCCGGCGCGTTGAGGTTGAAGGCGAACGGGAAGCGCCCGGCCAGGTACTGGGAGAAGTAGGTGGACAGACGGTTCCAGGCGGCCGCCGCGGTCTGCTCCTGCAGATAGGCGCAGCGCTGCGCGGCAAGGCCGGCGACGTCACGGGCGCGTTGGGAGAACTCGTCCACGCCGTTGGGCAACTCGGCTTCGCTGAGCACCGTGCGGCAATTGCTCAGCTCCATGCCGTTGAGGGTATTGGCGAAACGTTCGAACAATGCCGGTGCGCTGGTGGGGTTCTTCTCGTTGTATTTCTTCAGCTCCGCGGCCATCGCCTGCCAGCGCCGCACTTGTTGGACATTGCCGGCGGCGAGGCTGGCGCGCTGGCTCTGCAGCCAATCCAGTGCCGGTGCGATGCGACTGGTCAGATCGGCGATCAGGTTGGTCTGGCCCGCCAGGTATTGCTGCATGTCCTGCGGATTGGCCGAGCGGTAGGCGCGCAGCCCGGCGTTCTGGCCGCCATCCCACCAGGAAAAGTCTCCATGCAGCGGCTGGTACAGGGCCAGAGTGCGCAATTCCGCGTCGGCGTTGTCGAGATCCTGCAGCGCGCGTCGGTCCAGTTCCTGCAGCAGCGCGTTGGCCATGTCGGCACGGCCGATGGACTGGAAGGCGGAGGCCACGTCGCGGGCATCCTGCGCCGGAACGTTGAAGGCGCGATTGCTGCCCGGCGCGGCACCGGAGGTGGCGTTGGGCGAGGTGAGCAGCCGCCACAGGGTGGTGGCCGTGCCCGATTGCGCAGCGGCGGTAAGGGCCGCGCGGTATTCGTAGGGCACCTTGGCCACCCCTTGCTCCAGGTATTGGCGGTAGCTGGAGAAATAGCGCAAGGCCGAGTCGAGGCTGGAGGCATCGACCCCCGGCATCGGTCCGAAGTGGAAGTCGATGCCTTCGCCGGAGAGCGCGGCGGCGGCGAAGTCCTGGCGTAGCAGCATGTCGATGGCGGTATCGAGCTTGCTCAGGCTGGGCTGGAACTCGATGCTGCCGCTGCTCTGCTGGCGCAGGATGCTGTTGTGCGGATCGTCCTCCACCAGCCACTGTTCGCGGAACACCTTCTGCAGCAGGCTGGCGTGGTCGAGCACCTGGTCGACCATCGCCGGGCCGATCAGGCTGCTTTGCCGAGCGCCGTCGAGCAGGGCGGTATAGCCCGGCGCCAGGTCGTCTCCGGAGCTGCGGCTCCAGGCGATGTTGGTGGCGTTTACCAGCCGGCGCAACTGGGCGATGTTCAGGCTCAGTTCCTCCAGATCGAGGATCGAATTGCGCTGACCGTTCTGCAGGTACTGCAGGTGGCGCCTGACCTGGCCGGCGGTGGCGCTGAAGCTCTCGTCGGCGAACAGGCGGTCGAGCCACAGACGCATCAGCAGCACGAACTGCTTGCCGGTTTCCTGGCGGATCTTGATCGGCTCCACCGGGCTGGCCAGTGCCTGGGGCACGTTGGCGAAGAACCAGTTGTAGCGATTGTGCAGCGGCAGGGCCTGGGCATTCAGTTCGAGGCCGAGCAGCTCGCCGGATAGCAAGGCGGCGTCGTCAAGCGGGGTCTTGCTGCCGGCCAGCATCTGGTTGAAGCGCGCGCTTTGCTGCTCCAGGGCCTGGGCCTTCTCCACCAGTTGCTGAGCGAGCACGTAGTTCGGCCAGTCTTCCGGCGAATCGTTGTCGCCGCTCCGGTGGCGCCGGTTGCTCGAGCGAATCGCGCCGAGGTCGCGCATGTCGCGTTGCAGCGCGGCCTGCAGCGGCTGATAGAGCTCGTGGCTGGCGATGTCGCGCAATTGCTGCTGGAGGCGGCTGTCCAGCGAGGAAAACAGCGAGCTGGGTAGCAGCACCGAGGCGAAACGCCAGCGCGGGGCATCGTTCAACAGCGTCCAGAAGCCGCTGATGCTTTTGCGCGCACCGGCGTCGCTGAGCAGGCCGGGCCGGTTGTCGGTATTCAGTTCGTGCAGCAGGCCGGCGAGGGTGTCGGCCTGCTGCTGCTCGGCCTGCCAGATCCAGATCATGCCGATCAGCCAGAACACGCCGATGACCGCCGCGCTGGCACCGGCGATGCGCTGCCAGCGCTGGCGCAGGTGCAGGATGCGCGGCACCGGCCGGGTCAGGCCCTGTTCGGCCAGCACCCGCTGGCGCAGCAGCCGCCCGACGAACATCGGCTGGCGCGGCAGCTCCTCAACCTCGGTGAGCGGATCGGCATCGATGCCCAGCACCGGCATCGCCGCGCAGAAGTAGATGCCGCGCAGCTGCGGCGCCTCGCCCAGGGCCGTGCCTTGGAACACCGGATCGCACAGAGCCTGGAGGTTGCTGCGGATGGTGTCGAACTGGCGCGGCAGCAGGTAGAGCGCGTCGTCGATCTTGCCGGAGAGCACGCCCAGCTCGGTAATCTCCTCGGAGAGCACGCGCACCAGCTGGTCCAGGGCGATTTCGCTCCACTCGGGATGCCAGGCGGTGCCCGGCGCGAACGGCGAGGACCAGCCGAACACCCGGTCGCGGGCGTCATCGGGCAGGGCGTCGGCCAGCTCCTTGATGCCCGGCACGGTTTCCAGCCCGGTGACCAGCAGGTAGACCGGCACGCTCAGGCCCAGGCGCTGAAGCATCTCGTTGAACTTGCGGCGCGCGGCAAGACCGGTCGCGCCGGCCTGGTCGGCGGCCCACAGCTGCTCGGCAGGCACGGTCCAGACCACCGCATCCAGCGGGCGGCCGGCGCGCATCATCAGCAGCATGCGCAGCAGGCGCCACCAGGCGGCGATCTGGACCAGCGCACCCTCGCGATGGTTGAACATGGCCCCGGGCACCGCCAGTACCGCGGCGTCGCTGTCGTACCACCAGCGGCCGAACCAGCCGGGCTTGCCGGAGGCGGACAACCGCCAACCCCGGCACAGCAGCTCGGTCTGCTGTTCGTCGCCGAGCAGCATCACCCAGGGGGTCTGGTAGCGGTCCTTGATGCCGAGGTCGCGCTCCATTTGCTGCACGGCCAGGTAGCAACTGCGCGCGGCGCCGTCGATACGCCTGCGCAGCCACCAGGCGAGCACACCGAGCAGGACCACCAGTAACAGTACGACGAACACCACGACGGCGATCTCCAGGCCGCTCATGGGTGCTGCTCCTGGGTCGGCTCGGTCTGGTAGAGGCCGCGCTCGACGCGCTGGGCGATATCGTGCCAGAACAGATGGCCGACACCGAGCATCAGCACCAGGCCGAGGCCGATGACCATGCTCAGGCGCAGGCCGTCGGGCAGCATGCGGCGCACCGGCAGTCGCATCGGCGGGATGCTGGCCGGCTGCTCGAGCATGGCGCCGACGCGTCGGTCGTCGGCGTCGCGCTGCCAGGCGAACGTGAACAGCGCGTGGCGCCATTTTTCGTGCAGGGCCTGGCCACGCGGGCCGCGCAGGCGGCCCTGGAACCCCAGGGTCAGGCATTGCAGATAGACGTTGGCCAGGTCGCGATTGGCCGGGTCGCTCTCACCCAGCAGCTTGTTGATGGCGCGCGGCACGCGTTCGCCAGCGGCGCGGCTGTTGAACAGGCGAAATTCCAGTGGCTGCTCCTGCCAGCGGGATTGCCCCGGCCAGGTGCCGAATACCAGGGTCTCGTCGAGCAGCGCGACGAAGGCATAGACCATGGCCTTGGCCTGGCCGCCGGGGGCGTCCCCGACCGCGGCGTAGGCATCGCGCCAGAGCCGGCGGGTCAGTCGGCTGGCCTCGACGGCAGCCCTTGCAGCGATCTGTTCGGCGCCTTCGGCACTGCCGGAGAGGCCGGACCAGATGTCGAGCCATTGCGCCCAGGCCTTGCCGAAGGCGGCGCTCAGCGGCGCTTCGTTCATCGAACCGAGGCGCAGGCGCGGCGGGTTATCGGACATGGCCCGGCCTCACTCGTCACCAGTGACGAACAGCACGATTTCCCAGGGCTCGATACCGGCGCCGCCGCCGGGTACCAGAATGCGCAGGCGCTGGCTGGGGTCGAACCACTCCGGGTCGCCCTGCAGGGCGAACAGACGGGTTTCCTCGCTGACGCTGTAGGCGATCTGTTCGCTGCGGCTCAAGGGTTGTTGCGGCATGCCGTGCATGCGTTGCCGGGCAAGGGTGGGGACCTGGGGCTGGGAAGCGATGATGGCGCTTTCCATCCACTGGCTGGCGGCACGCTCGCCGGCCCCGGCCGGCATGCGCAGGCCCACCACCAGGCGCTGCCAGGGCTCCTCGCGTGCCGGCAGGTCGATCCAGAAGCCGTGAGTGTCGCGGGAGAAGGCCAGGGTGCGGTAGCCGGCGCGGACCAGGTCGAGCGTGGCATTCAGCCAATCGAGCACTTCGGCGAAGCCGTCCAGTAGTTCATCGTAGGCCAGTGGCTTGAAGGCCGGCACGCCAGCCAGCGGGTTGAGGGTACACAGCGCGCCGGCCATACCATTGAGCAGGCGATGCAGGGTGGCCGGATCGACCACGCGGCTGCCGAGCGCGGCCTCGACCTCCGGCAGGCGCAACCAGAGGGCATTGAGCAGGCGACCGATTTCCTGGGCATCTTCGGGATTGCCGGCCTGTTGCGCCTGGCGCAGGCGCCCGGCGAGAAACATGCATTTCTCGCGGGTGCGGGCGCAGAGCGCGGCGACCTTGTGGCCCAGGGGCGACTCCGGCAGCACCCGCGGCGTAGGCGCCACGTAGGGGATACGCGCATAGCCGCCGCCCTGCTTGCCGAGGCGCAGCAGCGGCAGGCACACCGAGTCGGCCTTGTTGCTCTCGCACACCAGGTGCAGGTCCGGGCGCCAGACGTTGATGGGTTCGGGAAACTGGCCGCTGGCCAGGTCCGGTACGGGGTCGCCCTGCACCGAGAGGAAGCGGCCGCCGAGCGGGGCCAGCTGGCCGGCGCGATAGAGCGGAGCGACGGCGAGGTAGACGGTGGTCATGCCTTGCGGCGAGGCATCGATGGCCTCCACCACATCCAGTTCGAGCGCGCTGTGGCTGGCGGCGTCGAAGGCGACGGGCAGGCCGTCGGGCAGGATGGCATCGAGGGCGGTGATGCGCACCTTGCCAGTGCTCAGGGCCGCTTCGTCGACCTCCAGCAGGTCGATGCCCCAGAACCAGGGTTGCGCCGCCGATGCCTGCCGGGCAGCCAGGGTTTCCGCACGCAGGCCCTGTAGCTGGAAATGCTGGGGCAACAGGTGCATGCCTTCATGCCAACAGATCGCATCGGGTATGCCACTCATACAGCGCCCCACTCCTACGTCCATTTCGTCCTGCGAGGAACCTTCCCCGCCCGCGTGTCCGTGCGCTGCTCACTCTCGAGAGGCGTCGCCGAGCAACCGCATATTCTTGCTTTCGAAGCGCAGCCAGGCCGTCTTCTGCTGATCCAGGCGCAGTCTGTGCGTACCGGGATTGTTATAGCCGGCATATACCAAAAGTCCAACCGCGGGGTCGCCGGAGAAGGGCACCTCGCGCGACTCCATGAACTGGCCCGGGACCAGTTCCAGGCTCCACACGTCGATGGCCTTGAGGTAGTCGCGGCGGAACTGCTCGCGTTGCTCGAACCATTGCTTGGCCGGGATCGACAGCAGCAGCTTGAACAATTCCGGGTCCTGTACCGCGACGAAGTCCACTGCCAGCGGTGTGTCGGCGTTGGCGCGCGGTGCCACGTCGAGGGTGAGCGAACGCAGTTCGATGGAAGGGGTGGACGAGCAGGCGCCGAGCAGCATCAGGCAGACACAGCACATGACTTTGATCGAGAAAATGAAACGTCCTGGTTTCATGGGTACCTAAGGCCGGTTTGATTTGCATTTTTATAGACCTGTTCTAGCGTCTTTGGTAGTTCGCCGTCAGGACGAATGAAAGGATCGCTGCCGTCCGGTTCAGCTATGGACGAGAGGTCCGCAAGGAGCGCGATGACCAGGGAAACCGAACATTGCGCGGATGCTCAATGTTTGGAGAAGGAACATGGCTGAGAGTACCCAGCACAAGCTCGACCGAGTCCGTCCCCCCCGCGTGCAGATCACCTACGACGTCGAAATCGGCGACGCCATCGAGAAGAAGGAGCTGCCCCTGGTGGTCGGCATCCTCGCCGATCTGTCCGGAAAGCCCGAAAATCCCCTGCCGAAAATGGGCGAACGTCGTTTCGTCGAGATCGACCGCGACAACTTCAACGAGGTGCTTGCTTCCACCGCGCCACGGGTAGCCGTCCAAGTGGAAAACACCATCAGCGGCGACGGCAGCAAGCTCAACGTCGCACTCAATTTCGCCCATTTCGACGACTTCGATCCGGTCAATCTGGTCAAGCAGGTGACGCCGCTGCGGCGTCTGTTCGAGGCGCGCCAGCGTTTGCGCGACCTGCTCACCAAGCTCGACGGCAATGACGATCTGGACCAGTTGCTGCAGGAAGTGGTGGCCAACACCGAGGGTCTGCAGGAAATCAAGGCCGCCCGTCCCGACGCCGCCGCGGATGCGGGCGAGGCGCCTGCCGACCAGCCTGAAGAACCCCAAGCCTGATCGTCTGAACCAGTACACGGAGTAACTCGTCATGGCCGAAACAGAACCCGGCACTCAAGGCAGTGCACAACCTGCCACCCTGTCCCTGCTCGATCGCATCGTTGCCGAAGGCCGCATGGCCCACGACGACAGCCAGCAGGCCTACGCTCGCGACATGCTGGCCGAATTCGCCACCCAGGTCCTCGATGAAGGCATGGTCGTCGACAAAGACACCGTGGCCATGATCAACGATCGCATCAACCAGATCGACGAGATGATCAGCGGCCAGCTCAATGAAATCCTCCACCACCCGGACGTGAAGAAGCTCGAAGCCTCCTGGCGCGGCCTGCACTACCTGGTGATGAACACCGAGACCAGCACCCGGCTGAAACTGCGCCTGTTCAACGTGACCCAGAAGGAGTTGCTGAACGACCTGGAGAAAGCCGTCGAATTCGATCAGAGCGTGCTGTTCAAGAAAATCTACGAAGAGGAATACGGCACCTTCGGCGGGCATCCCTTCAGTGTGTTGATGGGCGACTACGAATTCGGCCGCCATCCGCAGGACATCGCCTTGCTGGAGAAACTCTCCAACGTCGCCGCCGCCGCCCACGCGCCGTTCATCGCCGCCGCCAGCCCGCGGCTGTTCGACATGAGCAGCTTCACCGAGCTGGCCGTGCCGCGCGACCTGGCCAAGGTCTTCGAGAGCCTGGAGCTGATCAAGTGGCGCTCGTTCCGTGCCAGCGAGGACTCGCGCTACGTATCCCTGGCCTTGCCGCACGTCCTGCTGCGCCTGCCCTATGGCCCGGAAACCCTGCCGGTGGAAGGCATGAACTTCATCGAGGACGTCGACGGCACCGACCACGGCAAGTACCTGTGGGGCAATGCCGCCTGGGCGCTGACCCAGCGCATCACCGACGCCTTCGCCAAGTACGGCTGGTGCGCGGCGATTCGTGGGGTGGAAGGCGGCGGTGCGGTGGAGGGGTTGCCGGCGCATACCTTCACCACCAGCTCAGGCGACCTGGCGCTCAAGTGCCCGACCGAGGTGGCGATCACCGACCGCCGCGAGAAGGAGCTCGACGGGCTTGGCTTCATTTCCCTCTGCCACAAGAAGAACAGCGATCTGGCGGTGTTCTTCGGCGGCCAGACCACCAACCTGGCGAAGACCTACAACACCGCCGAGGCCAACTCCAACGCGCGCATCTCGGCCATGTTGCCCTACGTACTGGCGGCTTCGCGTTTCGCCCACTATCTCAAGGTGATCATGCGCGACAAGATCGGCAGCTTCATGACCCGCGACAACGTGCAGACCTACCTGAACAACTGGATCGCCGACTACGTGCTGATCAACGACAACGCGCCCCAGGAGATCAAGGCGCAATACCCGCTGCGCGAAGCCCGGGTGGATGTCACCGAGGTGGCCGGCAAGCCCGGCGCCTATCGGGCGACGGTGTTCCTGCGGCCGCACTTCCAGCTCGAGGAACTGACCGCCTCCATCCGACTGGTGGCAAGCCTGCCGCCGCCGGCCGCGGCCTGAGGTCGCCCGCCGGCCCCCGGGCCGGCGGGTCTTCTTCGCCAACTTCTTCTTCTTTTTAGCTTCAGGAGTTCCATGCGATGGATGCGATCATTCTCGATCTGGGCGCAGATATTAAGGGCGACAGCTTGCTCGAAGGTTTCGCCGACAAGATCGAACTGATGTCCTACAGCCATAACGTCGCCATGCAGGTGACCAACGACGTCAGCAACTCGGAGCGCACCTCCGGCCGGCCTCACATCGGCGAGTTCACCCTCACCAAGTTCATCGACACCTCGACCCCGACCCTCAACGAATACTGCTGCTCCGGCAAGCCGATCACCGAAGCCAAGATCACCATCGGCCGCAACGCCGCCGAAGGCAGCGGGCAGATCCTGCCGTTCATCGTCTACACGCTGTCCAACGTGGTGCTGTCCAACGTCAGCGTCAGTGGCGGTACTGGCGGCAAGCCAGTGGAGACGTTGTCCCTCAACTTCACCAAGATCAAGTGGGAGCTGACCGCGCAGAAGGACGACGGCACCAAGGAAGGCACCGCGGCGTCCACCTGGGATCTGGCGGCCAACAAGGTCGTCAAGTAAGCGGTGGTCTCGCTCCGGAAACGGAGCCGGGCGCCGCTACTCGACCGCCTGGCCTCGTCCGACGGGGCCGGGCTCGGCCAGGCGCCCGTCTACGATCGTCAGGCCCTCGGCGAATCGGTTCGCCAGGAATTGCTGCGGCTGCTCAATACCCGGCGCGGGCTGCGCTCGCGGCTCAAGCAACCGACGGTGATCGATTACGGCATCGCCGACTGGAGCGGCTTGTATGCCGACCGCAGCGACGACCGCCTCAAGCTGGCGCGGGAAGTCCGCCTGGCGATCAACCATTTCGAGCCGCGCCTGCAGCTGTCCGAGGTGGATGTGCAACCGCTGGACGGCAGTCGCCAGGCCATGCGCATACGCATCGCCGGCCGACTGCGTGGCGGGGAGGAAACCTGGCCGGTGGCCTTCGTGATGGACATGGCCGACGGAGAGGTGCATGAGCGACTCGATTGACGAGGAATTGCTGGATTACTACCAGCGCGAACTGACCTGGCTGCGCCAGGCCGGCGCCGGTTTCGCCGAGCGCTATCCGAAGATCGCCAGCCGCCTGGAGCTGTCGGACGGTGAATGCCCGGACCCCCATGTCGAGCGTTTGCTGGAGGGCTTCTCGTTGCTCTGCGCGCGCCTGCAACGGCGCCTCGACGATGGCTATGCGGAATTCAGCGATGCCCTGCTCGAACAGCTCTACCCGCTGGCCCTGCGGCCGTTGCCATCCTGCGCCATTGCCCGCTTCGAGCCGGATCCGAGCAAGGGCAACCTCAGCGAGGGCTATTCCTTGCCCCGCGACACTCCATTGTTTGTCACCACCGCCAGCGGCGACAGCGTGCACTTTCGCAGCACCGCCCCGGTCACCCTGTGGCCACTGGAAGTGGCCGACGTGGTGCTGCACGACACCGAGGAGACCCAGGCCCTGACCGGCGTGCCGCTGGCCCGCGCGGCGCTGCGCCTGAGCCTGCGCAACACGGGCGAGGAGCCTTGGAGCGCCCTGCCGATCCGCACCCTGCGCATCCACCTGGGTGGCTCGCCGGTCACCGCCGCGGTGCTCTACGACCTGCTCTGCGGCAGCGCCCTGCATACCCTGTGCGGCGTGCCGGGCAGCCAGCCGCGGGCCATGTCCGGGCGTCCCGAAACGGTCGGTTTCGGCAGCGACGAGGCCCTGCTGCCGGACGAGGACGGCCTGCATCCGGGGCTGCGCCTGCTCGCCGAATACTTCGCCTGCCCGGAGAAGTTCGCCTTCTTCGACGTGCCGCTGACGATACCTGCCGATGCCGAGGCGATGCTCGATGTGTATATCCTGCTCGACCGCCTGCCGTCCGCGCGACTGAGCCTGCGCCAGGAAGACATCGCCCTCGGCTGTGCGCCGGTGATCAACCTGTTCCCACGGACCTCCGAGCCGCTGCGCCCGGACGGGACGCGCAGCGAATACCGCCTGGTCGCCGATGCCTACCGCGAGAACAGTGTGGAGATCCATAGCATTCGCAGCCTGCGTGCTGGCGCCGGCCAGCGGGCGCAGTGGATCGCGCCCTATTTCGCCTGCCTGCACGGCATGGGTGAGGGCCGCCTGTACTGGCATGCGCGACGGGTCTCCGGACGCAACCCCGGGCGGCACGGCACCGACATGCTGCTGAGCCTGGTGGATACCCACTTCAACCCGGCCGTGGATGTGCCCGACTTCAGCCTCACCGCCGAGCTGCTGTGCACCAACCGTCACCTGGCGGAAACCCTGCCGGCCGGAACCCGGCTGGATTTCGAGCGGCCCGGCCCGGTATTGCGGGTCAGCCTGCTGCGCTCGCCCCATGCGCAATCGCTGCCGGCCCTGGGCGGCTCCTCGCGCTGGCGGCTGGTATCGCAGCTGACCCTCAATCACCTGTCGCTGGTGGAGGGCGAGCAGTCCCTCGCCGCACTCAAGGAAATGCTCAGTCTGCACAACCTGCGTGACGAGGCCGCCGCGCGGCGACAGATCGCCGGGCTGCACGGCATCGCCAGTGCGCGCATCGTCGAACGGGTCGGCCAGGATGCCTGGCGTGGCTGGCGCAATGGGCTGGAGGTGCGCTTGAGCCTCGATCCGCAGCACTTCGTCGGTGCCAGCACGTTGCTGTTTTCCGGCGTGCTGGCGCACTTCTTCTCGCTCTACGCCAATACCAACCGCTTCGTGCGCACCGTGCTGCTGCTCGGGGACAAGGAGATCAAGACATGGCGTCCCCAGGTCGGCGAACCCTTGTCCCTGTAGGCGAGCGCCTGCGCGACGAGCCGCAGGCATTCGAACTGCTGCAGGCCCTGCTGCTGCTGGAGCGCGCCCGGCCACAGGCTACGTCGTTGGGGCAGGGCATCGATCCGCGCCGCGAGGCGGTGCGCCTGCGCGGGCCGCTGACGCCGGTGTTTTCCGCCAGCCAGGTGGCGCAGCTGGAGTTGCCGGCGCAGGCGCAACCGATCCTGACCACGCCGGTGTTCGGCCTCGGCGGGCCGGACGGTCCGCTGCCCTACGCCTACCAGGAATGGTTGCAACAGCGTGCCCGGTTGAAGGACTACGGGCCGGGGGAATTCCTCGATCTGTTCCAGCACCGCCTGCTGTCGCTGCTCTATCGAATCCTGCGCAAGTACCGCGTGGCGATCGGCTTCGACTCGCCGAAGAACAGCCCGGTACAGGATCAGCTGCGCGCGCTCACCGGCCTGTTGCCCAAGCCCTTGCAGGGGCGCCAGGCGATTCCCGACGGGTTGATCGTCGCCCGCACCGCCCTGTTCGCCGGAGCACGACGCTCGCTGGCCGGCTTCGAAACCATCGTTCGCCATCACTTTGCGGTGACCGTGCGCCTGGAGCAGTTCCAGGGTGCCTGGCGCGAGATTCCCGAGGCCAGCCGCAGCCAGCTCGGGCGTCCTGGCCGCAACCTGTGCCTTGGGCAGACCGCGGTGGCCGGCAAGCGGGTCTGGGACGAGCACGCCGGCATTCGCATCGTGCTTGGCCCGCTGAATGGCCAGCGCTACCCGAGCTTTCTGCCGGACGGCCCGGCCCATCGCCAACTGGCGGCGCTGGCGAGCTTCTATTTCGGCCCAGACCTCGACTGCTCGCTGCGCCTGGTGGTCAGCGAGACTCCAGGCCTGGCATTGAACCGCCAGGCCCCGCCGCGTGCGGCCTGGAGCAGTTGGCTGGAGCGCGGACCGAAACAGCAACTGCGGCATATCGATACGCGCCTGTCTCCGGCGGGGAGTGCCTGACATGGACCTCGGAACCCTGGTCACCCGCCTCAACGGCGACTGCCGGCGCGCTCTTGAGCGCGCTGCCCAGCGCTGCATGCAGCGCAGCCATCACTACGTGGAAATCGAGCACCTGTTGCTGGAGCTGCTGGACATCGAGGGCGGCGACCTGGCCTGCCTGCTGCCGCGCTTCGGCCTGGAACGGGATACTCTCACCGCCGAGATCAACCAGGCGCTGGAGCTGTTCAAGGGCGGCAACACCCGCACGCCGGCGTTCTCCAGCCAGACCGTGGCGGTGCTGGAAGACGCGGTGCTGCAGGCCAGCGTGCAGAACCTGCCCAGCGTGCGTTCGGGCATGCTGCTGCTGGCGGTGCTCGACCGCGACGAACGTCGCGCGCTGCTGCTCAACAGCGCTTCCTCGCTGCTGCGAATCCCCCGCGAGGCACTGCGCGGCAACCTGCAGGAATGGACCGCGCCCTCGCGGGAGAGCGGCGCCGTTGCAGCCGGCAAGCCGGGCAAGGGCGCCAAGGCCGGCACCGAACCGTCGCTGCTCGACCAGTACACCCAGGACCTCACCGAGGATGCGCGCAACGGCCGCATCGACCCCATCGTCGGCCGCGACGGCGAGATCCGCCAGACCATCGACATCCTGCTGCGCCGGCGGCAGAACAACCCGATCCTGGTCGGCGCCCCCGGTGTCGGCAAGACCGCAGTGGTCGAGGGTCTGGCGCTGCGCATCGCCGCTGGCGATGTGCCGCCGCCGCTGAAGGAGGTCAGCGTACGGGTGCTCGACCTCGGGCTGCTGCAAGCCGGTGCCGGGGTGAAGGGCGAGTTCGAACAGCGCCTGAAAGGTGTGATCGACGGGGTGCGCAACGCCGACAAGCCGATCATCCTGTTCATCGACGAAGCCCACACCCTGATCGGCGCCGGCGGTGCCGAGGGTGGCAGCGACGCGGCAAACCTGCTCAAGCCGGCCCTGGCCCGCGGCGAGTTGCGCACCGTCGCCGCCACCACCTGGCTGGAATACAAGAAATACTTCGAGAAGGACCCGGCACTGACCCGGCGCTTTCAACTGGTGCAGGTGGAAGAACCGGACGAGGCCACCGCCGTCGAGATGCTGCGCGGCGTTGCCGCCAAGCTCGAACAGCACCATGGCGTGCAGGTGCTCGATGCGGCCATTCACGACGCGGTGAAACTCTCCCACCGCTATATTTCTGGTCGGCAGCTGCCGGACAAGGCTATCAGCGTGCTGGACACCGCCTGTGCCCGGGTCGCCCTCGGCCAGCACGACGTGCCGCCGCCGCTGGAAAGCCTGCGCCACCGGCAGGTCGCGGTACGGGAAGAACTCGACCGGCTGCGCCGCGAACAGGCCACCGGCCTCGATCACGGTGCGCGCATCGGCGAGCTGGAGAGCGAGACGGCGGGCAATGTCACTGCCATTCGCGAGCTGGAGATCCGCTGGGGTGAAGAGCGCGATGCCGTGCGCGAACTGCTGGAGGCGCGTCGCGAACTGCTGGCGCTGAGCGAAAGCGCCGACGCCAGCAAGCCGGTCGAAG
Source organism: Zestomonas ipomoeae (assembly GCF_057128665.1). Taxonomy (NCBI): domain Bacteria; kingdom Pseudomonadati; phylum Pseudomonadota; class Gammaproteobacteria; order Pseudomonadales; family Pseudomonadaceae; genus Zestomonas; species Zestomonas ipomoeae. Next base: position 79,289 of record NZ_JBSKHQ010000004.1, on the reverse strand, counting down.
ACCTGGACAGCCGCATCGACCACCTGGCCGCCGAACTGGCGCGGCTGGAGCATGGGCTGGAAGCGATTCGCCAGGACGACCCGCTGGTGCCCGAACAGGTGGACTCGAAGATCGTCGCCGCGGTGATCGCCGGTTGGACCGGCATTCCCGTCGGCAAGATGCTCGCCGACGAGGCCCACGCGGTGCGAACCCTCGGCCAGCGCATGGCGCAGCGGGTGATGGGCCAGGACGCCGCGCTGGGCGCCATCGCCCAGCGCATCCAGGCCTACCGCGCCGGCCTCACCGACCCGGCCAAGCCGGTCGGCGTGTTCCTGCTGCTCGGCCCCACCGGCGTCGGCAAGACCGAGACCGCCTATGCCCTTGCCGACGCCCTGTACGGCGGCGAGCGCAACCTGATCAGCATCAACCTCTCCGAGTACCAGGAAGCCCACACCGTCAGCCAGCTCAAGGGGGCTCCGCCCGGCTACGTCGGCTACGGCTCCGGCGGCGTGCTGACCGAAGCGGTACGCCGCCGTCCCTACTCGGTTGTGCTGCTCGACGAAATCGAAAAGGCCCACCCGGACGTGCTGGAAGCCTTCTACAACGTCTTCGACAAGGGCGTTATGGAAGACGGCACCGGGCTGGTAGTGGACTTCAAGAACACCGTGATGCTCGCCACCAGCAACGTCGGCGCCGAACTGATCCTCGACACCCCCGTCGAGCAACAGAGCGGCGAAGCCTTCAACGACAAACTGCGCCAGGTGCTGCTGCGCAGCTTCCGCCCGGCCTTCCTCGCCCGCATGACCGTGGTGCCCTATCGCAACCTCGACGACGCCACCCTGGAAAACATCGTCAGGGCCAAGCTGGAAAAACTGCAGAACCGCTACAAGGCGGCCACCGGCAAGACCTTCGATTTCGACCCCGGCATCGTCAAGGCGGTGTTGGCCAAGTGCAGCTCGGCGGGCGTGCGGGATATCGAGAACGTATTGATGGCGGAAGTGGCAGGGAAGTTGGCGGAGTGGGTGTTGGAGTGAGCAATTGGAAGCTTCCAGCCGGCAAATAAAATGGAGTTATCAAGTGCCAAACATGAAAAAATATGCGAAGCCGGTAAATATAGTGCAGGCTTTACACCCTGAATCCAGAAAGCTCATAACCACTTTAAATAGGGATGACAGAGGAGAAAAGAAATCAATCGATAAACTTAGGGGTGATTATCCTGAAGGAACGGAAATTACGACTCCGGTCTACTACTCAGCCCTAAAATATAACACCTTAAACGAGTACGATATAATCGCCAGGCACATATTGGCGATAGTATATTCTTCCGGAGATAAGGGTGGGAAGTCTGATTATCTTTATCAGCAGTTGATTGGGATGCCAACTGTTGCAGTTGCCTCGCTGTCCGGAAAGATTTATGTCGCCTGCGACAAGATTGAAATTCAAAAGGCAGCTATAGAGCAGGTCGTATTGTCTGCAGGGTATATAGACTTCGAGATAATTAAAAACAGCCAAGGAAATCGCAAACTACATGCCGAAATGAAAATAATCCAAGCGCTAGGAAGTAAAATAGATGGAAAGTTCATGGGCGTATCAAAACCCTGTTGCTTTCAATGTGCTGACTTCCTAGAGAGTCAAGGTGTCGATTACTCATATTGGCACAGCCAGAATGTTGGAATTTGGACCGCACCATTTTAGGCTGACCTTGCGGTATTTCAATATCGATGAAGCAGTCCAAGGAATCTGAGGAATGCTTGTATGGTGCGTTGGTGTGGTACAGAACGCGGCTGTTTTTTGGCGATGTCAGAAGCTGGCAAGACTTCCTGGCTTTCCCACGGGCCAATCTGGCGGCCGTATTCATCGCTGACAGTTGTGCCGATGGCGTGGATGTTACGTTTGATGTGGATACGGGCATTCTCCAATTGATGCGCTATTCCGCAACCGCGATTTCCGAAACATCACGCCGGTGCAGGTATTGGCTCAGAGAAACCTGAACGCGGTGGTGGGTAATATTGTTATCCCGTGCTAGGGGGCTGGAAGATGCGAATTGGAAGTTTCAATATCGAGAAAAGTGGGCTTTCTTCGACGCTGGGCAAGAAGTCGCAAGTAGATTTCTTCGTTTCGCTTTGCGTGCAGATGGAAGCGGATCTGATTTTCCTGTGTGAAGTCCACTCGGGACAGGAAGACAACTACGTCAGCAACTTGGGGGATATCTATCGAGGCTATAAGGTCGAATGCCACAAGGGAGGGCATTCCAATAGCTACATCGTGATGGCTAAAAAGTCAGTGGATTTGAGCGTGGCCAGCCAGGGTCATCTTTTCGGCTTGAACAGGGATCTCATCGCCGTGGAAGCGCGGAGCGTCAATGGTTACTCGGGGTTTGTCTTTCTCGCGCACTTCAAATCCGGACAGAACGGACAGACCAAGAGCCAGTTGAATGCCTGCTCTCAGCTAGGTGGGCGCTGGGTTGCCACCGGCGACTTGAATCTGGACATAACTAAGGTGGGCGAACTGGATTCGCCGGGAATCGCGCAGGATTGCTGGAAAGGGAAAGCCACGCACAAGAGCGGTGGAATACTGGACTGGGTGTTGGCTTCGGTGGACGTAAAGGTGGTGCCGATCGACATCACAAGCCTGGAAAATGAATTCGATATGAGCGGGCCTGACCATCGTCCTATCGTATTCGATGTTTTCTCTGCCTGATCGCATGCTGAGCTGAGCGAAGTCTCTCGTTATAGGGAAACCCTGGATGACCCGCCCCACCGATACCTCCACCAGCCTCTCCCTCACCGCTTCGGCGGTGGCCGATCTCTACCCGGAGAGCCTTTCCGGCGAGGAGGCGCTGAACAGCCTCGGCAGCCTGACCCTGCACGGCTACAGCGCCACCGCGCTGACCCTGGACAGCGCGGTGGCCACGCACCTCACCGCGACCCTGCACAACGACGACAAGCAGCGCCCGGTGGACTTCCTCTGCGCGGAAATCCGCCAGTTGCCCGGCGACGCCACCGCCGACCGCTATCAGCTTTTGCTGCGCCCGTGGCTGTGGTGGCTGACCCTGGCCAGCAACAACCGGGTGTTCCAGAACCTCGCGACCAGCGACATCGTCACCAGCATCTTCGACGAGCACGGCTTCAGCGATTACGAACTCAAGCTGACCGGCAGCTACACCCCGCGCGAATACTGCGTGCAGTACGGCGAGACGGACTTCGCCTTCGTTTCCCGGCTGCTGGAGGAAGAAGGCATCTTCTGGTTCTTCACCCACGATGCCGGCAAGCACACGCTGGTGCTGGGCGACAGCAACGACGCCTTCCCGCCGTGCCCGAACGCAACCACCATCGCCTACCTCGGCCAGCAGATCGGCGAGCGCGAGCTGCATGGCATTCGCTCGGGGCAGATCTGCCGGCAGGCGGTGTCCGGTACCTACCGGGCCACCGACTACGAATTCACCACGCCGACCACCTCGCTCTACGGCCAGGCCCAGGCGGTCGCCGGGCCGCGCATGGTCTACGAACATCCCGGCGGCTACACCGCCAAGGCCCGTGGCGATGCGCTCGGCAAGCTGCGGGTGGATGCGCTGCGCAGCCAGGAAGTGCGGTTCATCGGTGAGAGCGATTGCCGCTGGCTGGTGCCTGGGCACAGCTTCACCCTCAGCGGCCACGAAGATGACACGGCGAATATCGAGTGGGTGGTGACCCAGGTCGATCATGAAGCCAGTCACGAACATTATCGCAACCGCTTCGAGGCCATTCCCAAGAGCACCAACTACCGCCCGCCGCGCACCACGCCCAAGCCGCGCATGCATACCCAGACCGCCATCGTGGTCGGCAAGAGCGGCGAGGAAATCTGGACCGACCAGTACGGCCGCATCAAGGTGCAGTTTCCCTGGGACCGCGACGGCAAGAACGACGAGACCAGTTCCTGCTGGGTGCGCGTGGTGCTGCCCTGGAGCGGCAAGGGCTTCGGCATGCAGTTCATCCCGCGCATCGGCCAGGAGGTGATCGTCACCTTCATCGACGGCGATCCGGACCGCCCGCTGGTCACCGGCTGCGTGTACAACGGCGACAACGCGCTGCCCTACGCGCTGCCGGCCAACCAGACCCAATCCGGCATCAAGACCAACTCCAGCAAGGGCGGTGGCGGTTTCAACGAGTTGCGCTTCGAGGACAAGAAGGACAGCGAGGAGGTGTTCCTCCAGGCGCAGAAGGACCTGAAGATCAACGTGCTCAACGATGCCACCAGCACCATCGGCCACGACGAGACGCAGACCGTGCAGAACGCCCGCACCCGCACGGTGAAGGACGGCGACGAAACCATCACCCTGGAGAAGGGTAGCCGCAGCGTGACCATCCAGACCGGCAGCGATTCGCTCGAGGTGACCGATGCCCGCACGGTCACGGTCGGTGGCGACCAGACCCACAGCACCGGCGGCAACTACAGCCATGAGGTCGCCGGCAACTACCAACTGACGGTGAAGGGCAACCTGACCATCAAGGTGACCGGCACCCTGACCCTGCAGAGCAGCGGAGATCTTACCGCCAAGAGCGATGCCAACCTGACCAACCAGGCCGGCACCGCCCTCACCAACAAAGCCGGCACCGGGCTGACCAACCAGGCGGGCACCACGCTGGACAACAAGGCCGGCACCACCCTGACCAACGACGCCGGCGTTTCGCTCACCAACAAGGCCAGCGCCTCGCAGACGGTTGACGGCGGCGGCATGCTGACCCTCAAGGGCGGCATGGTGCAGGTGAACTGATGGCCGGCTCCAACGGCAATGTCGTCGTGCACAGCGGCGAGCGCCGGCTCAGCGGTACGCTGCAGGACGGCGCCCTGGACGGCCCGGTGCGCATCGACGAGGACGGTCGCCCCCAGGCCGGCCTGACCTATCGCAAGGGCGTGCTGCACGGCCCCTTCGTGCTGCTGTACCCGAACGGAGTGGCCTCTGCGCGCATGAACTTTCACAACGGCAAGTTGCACGGCCCGGCCACCTACTACGCCCCGGAGGGCTGGGTGCAGCGCCAGGCCAACTACCGCGCCGGGCTGCTGCATGGCGAGGTGAAGACCTTCTTCGCCGACGGCACCCTGGCCGAGTTGCAGCACTACCACGGCGGCCTGCTGCATGGCCTGCAACAGCGCTACCACCCGGGCTCCAGACTGTCCTCGCGGCAGCTGTACCAACAGGGACAGGTCGCCGAAGCGGAGCAGCGTTTCGGCAGCGATGGCCGGCCGCTGGACGATCAGGGAAAACCGATGTCCCGCCTGGCCTGGTGGTGGCGCCGCCTGACCCAGGCGCCGGAGGCCTGAGCAGATCAACAAGGGCGGGCTGCGGTCAGGCACGGAGGGAGCGCGATGCGCTCCGTGTTGGGCTTCGTTGCGCTCAGCACCAACCTACGGTCGGGTGTGGGCCGTAGGTTGCGGCGGGGCGCGTAGCCTGAGGAGCGCAGCGACGAAGCCCAACGGGCGGCGGATCAGGGAATCAGCATCTGCACCTGCCCTGGATAGGTGATGGTGATCACCCCGGCGTAGCTGCACATCAGCGTGCAGTTGGCGTCCAAGGCCGGCATGCTGCCGATCAGCACGGTCGGGGCGCCGGGTACCCAGGGGCTGGCGGTGGCCGGGATGCAGGGCATCGGGGTCAGCGCGCCGAGGGCGGCGGCGGTGGCCGCGGCTACCGTCGGGTTGGCCAGGCTCTGGCACATGCCGAAGGTGGTGACGTTGACCATCGGAACGTAATCCATGATGTTCGCCGCCGGCATGCCGCCGACCGTGGTGCGGTTGGTCGGCAGCACATTGAGCACCGCCGGGGCGACGCCGAAGCTGCATTGCAGCGTGGCGCCGGAGCAGACTTGTGGGCAGCCCATGGTTCTCTCCTGGTTGGGCACTGGCGATCTTGCCTGGAAGCCTAGCCCCTTGTGCGGCGTTTTCCTGCACTGGATTCGTGGGCTGCGGTCGAGGCGTGGCGTTTGCAGGGGCGAATCGTTCTCCTATCGAGGCCCGGCAGGCGAATGTATTCGCCCCTACGCGGTTATCGGTTGCCCGAAAATTCACGTCACGCTGTAACGCCGCCAGCGCTCGTCGCTCTAGTGGTGTGTCCGGCGCTGAATGCCGGCCAACCCACTACTTCGAGGAGTTTCCCATGAGCATCCATACCTCCCTCACTGGCGCTGCCCTGGCTCTCGCCGCTGCCGGTATGTTCGCCAGCGTTCCCACCCAGGTGATGGCCGAAGAAGCCATGATCCACTGCTACGGCGTTACCTCCTGCAAGGGCCAGAACGATTGCAAGACCGCCGAGAATGCCTGCAAAGGTCAAGGGTCCTGCAAGGGCCATGGCTTCAAGAGCATGACCCTGGCCGAGTGCAATGCCGCCAAGGGCACCGTCGGCGAGTGAGTTGCCAAGGGCGGCCAGACGGCCGCCCGTTGGTTGAGAGCCGGCCAGGTTTCCCGTGGCGCCTGGCAAATGGCTGCGTTCTGGTCATTACTCCTTGAGTCGGCGACCGATTCCCTTTGACGGGGGCAACATGCCTATGGGACTGATGAAATTGCTCGGCCTGGCGTCTCGCGAACCGAGCCCGGTGCATGAGCAACTGCTCTCCAGCCTGCTGGTCATGGCCTGGGTGGTGGAAGCCCGCGACCCCTATACCGGCGGGCATCTCTGGCGGGTGGCGCGGTTTTCCGAGCTGCTGGCGCGGCGGCTCGGGCTCGATACGGCGCAAACCGCCCAGGTGACGGTCGGCGGCTTCCTGCACGATCTTGGCAAGATCGGCATTCCCGACGCGGTGCTGAACAAGCGCGATCGCCTGAGCGAGGAAGAATACGCGGTGATCAAGACCCATCCCGAGGTCGGCTATCGCATGTTGCAAGGACACCCGCTCGGCGCGCTGGTCGTCGATGCCGTGCGCCTGCACCACGAAACACCCGACGGCAATGGCTATCCCCAGGGCCTGGCGGGGTCGCGAATCCCGCAGATGGCGCGCATCGTCGGAATCTGCGATGCCTTCGATGCAATGACCAGTACCCGGCCCTACCGCAGTGGCATGCCTGTGGCCGCGGCCCTGGCGATCATCGGGGAAAACCTCGGCCGGCAGTTCGACGCCGAGTTCGGCCGCGCCTTCATCGAGCTGGGCGAGGCGGGCGAGCTGACCCACATCGTCGGCCACAGCGACCTCGGTATTCCCCTGCATAGCTGTCTGGTATGCGGGCCGACGCTGGTGCGCCGACGCGAACAGCAGGCCGGGGACCCACTGTTCTGCCGATCCTGCGGGGGCGAATATCGGCTGGAACGGGGCGCGGATCAGCAGTGGCATGTCCGCCCTACCGGTGCCCGTGGAAAACCGGGCGATCTCGAACCGCGGGCCGACGAGGCGCTGGTTGCCCGCTTCGTGCGGGACACCGCGCGCCAGCTTGCGCCGCTGGCGGTCCGCTAGGCCGTACCTAGAGCAACGACAACTGCCCACCCGGCGGTGCGAAGCGCGAGCAATCCAGGTCATAGCCGTCGCGGCGGTTCAGTCCCAGGCGCTTGATTGCCAGGGCGAAGCGCTGGGCCAACAGGTCGGCGAACGGCCCTTCGCCGCGCATGCGGGTGCCGTAGCGGCTGTCGTAGTTGCGCCCGCCGCGGCACTGGCGGATCAGGCTCAGCACGTGCTCGGCGCGCTCCGGAAAGTGCGCCCGCAGCCATTGCTCGAACAGCTCGGCGATCTCGTGGGGCAGGCGCAGCAGCACATAGCCGGCCGAGCGTGCGCCGGCGTCGCGGGCGGCTTCGAGCATCTGCTCCAGCTCCATGTCGTTGATCATCGGAATGATCGGCGCGCAGATCACGTTCACCGGCACGCCGTGCTCGTGCAGCACGCGCAGGATGCGCAGGCGCGCCGTGGGCGAGGCGGCGCGTGGCTCCATGATGCGTTTCAGCTCGTCGTCCAGGGTGGTCAGGCTGACCGCCACACTGACGAGGTTCTGGCTGGCCAGCTCGCTGAGCAGATCGAGGTCGCGCAGGATCAGCGAACCCTTGGTGATGATGTGCACCGGGTGCTTGTAGCGCAGCAGGATTTCCAGGGCGCGGCGGGTCAGCTGCTGCTGGCGCTCGATCGGCTGGTAGGCGTCGGTGTTGATGCCCAGGGCAATCGGCTGTGGCACGTAGCCGGGCTTGCTCAGCTCCTGCTCCAGGGAAGCGGCCAGGTTGGTCTTGGCGATCAGCCGGGTCTCGAAGTCGATGCCTGGCGACAGGTCCCAATAGGCGTGGCTGGGGCGGGCGAAGCAATAGACGCAACCGTGCTCGCAGCCGCGATAGGGGTTCACCGAGCGGTCGAAGCCGACGTCGGGCGAGTTGTTGCGGGTGATCACGGTCTTTGCCGTTTCGCTGCGCACCTCGGTGGCGCGGGAGGGCGGCACCTCCTGGTACCAGCCATCGTCCTGGGCTACCGAACGGGTCGGCGCGAAGCGATTGTGCGGATTGCTGGCGGTGCCGCGACCGCGTTCGGGCAGGCTTGGCTGGGACATGACGGGACTTCCTGTATACTGTGTATTTATACAGTATGGCGCGTCTTGCCGCTCTCGTCAGCCCCTGCCGACCAGCGTTCGCTCGGCGTGGCCAGCAAGCGAAGGAATTCGCTCCGGCGCGCCGCTGCTCCGGCCGGGTGGCGCGTGCTGGCGGTCTCAGCCGGCGGCGCAGCGCTCCAGCTCGTCGATATCGGCGGCCATGATGGCGGCGAGGTGGCGGCTGATCTTTTCCACCGGCCAGTCCCACCAGGCGAGCGCCAGCAGGCGTTGCACCAAGGCATCGGGAAAGCGCTGCTTCAACGGCTCGGCGGGATTGCCGCCGACGATGGTGTAGGGCGGCACGTCGCGGGTGACCACCGAACGCGAGGAGACGATGGCGCCGTGGCCGATCTGCACGCCCGGCATGATCAGGCTGTCGTAGCCGATCCACACGTCGTGGCCGATGCGGGTGTCGCCCTTGAAGGGAAACTCGTCCTGCGCCGGTGCGTGCCGTTCCCAGCCGCCGCCGAAGATCTGGAACGGGTAGGTGGAGAAGCCGGAGAGCTTGTGGTTGGCGCCGTTCATGATGAACTTGACCCCACGGGCCAGGGCGCAGAACTTGCCGATCACCAGCCGGTCGCCGACGAAGGGAAAGAGATAGAGCACATTGCGCTCGAAGTTCTCAGCGCCGTCGGGATCGTCGTAGTAGGTGTAGTCGCCGATCTCGATCTGCGGGTTGCTGACCCGGTTCTTGATGAAGCAGACCTGGGGAAAGCCGGCCATGGGAAAGGGGTTGCGTGGATCGGGTCCCTGCATGCATTGCTCCTTGGGGCGAAGGCACCGGGGCGGTGCCTTCACGGTGCGTGGCTACGGCGTCGGCTTCTTCAGTTTCGGATTGGGGAAGAACTGCACCGGCTGCACCTTGGGGTCGGCCGGTTTGGGCGCGGTCTGGTTGACTCGCGTGCCCAGCTCCTTGGGCACCGACTGGCCCTGGGCGTTGAGGGTGTCGGCGTAGCCGCAGGCGACGCATTCGCGGTGCGGGGTGCCGTCCTCGTCCCACATCTTGATGGTGTCCATCGCGCTGCACGCCGGGCACACGGCGCCGGCGATAAAGCGCTTGCTGGCTTTGGGCGTGTGGCTCATGCCGCTTGCTCGCTCAGGCCGAGGTGGCGCAGCAGGGCGTCGATGCGCGGCTCGCGGCCGCGGAAGTCGACGAACAGCACCATCGGCTCCTGGGAGCCGCCGCGGGCGAGGATCGCTTCGCGGAAGGCATGGCCGGTCTGCGGGTTGAACACGCCCTCTTCCTCGAACTTGGAGAAGGCATCGGCGGACAGTACCTCGGCCCACTTGTAGCTGTAGTAACCGGCCGCGTAACCGCCGGCGAAGATGTGCGCGAAGCTGTTGGCGAAGCGGTTGTAGGCCGGCGGGCGCAGCACCGAGACCTCGTCGCGGATACGTTCGAGCACGTCGAGCACGCTGCGGCCGTCGCCGTGGGTGGCGTGCAGTTCGAAGTCGAACAGCGAGAACTCCAGCTGGCGCACCATCATCAGGCCGGAATGGAAGTTCTTCGCCGCCAGCATCTTGTCCAGCAGATGCTGCGGCAGCGGCTCGCCGCTCTCGTAATGGCCGGAGATCAGTGCCAGGCCCTCGGGCTCCCAGCACCAGTTCTCCATGAACTGGCTGGGCAGCTCCACCGCGTCCCAGGCCACGCCGTTGATGCCGGAGGCGCCGGCGTGTTCGATGCGGGTCAGCAGGTGATGCAGGCCATGGCCGAATTCGTGGAACAGGGTGGTCACTTCATCGTGGGTCAGCAGTGCCGGCTTGCCGCTCACGGCGGGTGTGAAGTTGCACACCAGGTTGGCCACCGGGCTGACCACATCGCCACTGGCGGTTCGGCGCTTGTCGCGGGCGCCGTCCATCCAGGCGCCGCCGCGCTTGTTGGCGCGGGCGTAGAGATCGAAGAAGAAGCGGCCGACATGCTGGCCGTTCTCGGTGATCTCGAACAGGCGCACGTCCGGGTGCCAGGCATCGAAGCCTTTCAGCTCGACGATCTGGATGCCGTAGAGCTTCTCGACGATGGCGAACAGGCCGGAGAGCACCTTGTCGATGGGGAAGTACGGGCGAAGGATTTCCTGGGAGATGCTGTAGCGCTGCTCGCGCAGCTTCTCGCTGTAGTAGCCGACGTCCCAGCTCTGCAGATCGGTGCAGCCCTGCTCGGCAGCGAAGGCGCGCAGCTCTTCCAGATCCTTGGCGGCGTAGGGCTTGCTGCGCACGGCGAGGTCGCGCAGGAAGTGCAGCACCTGGTCGGTGGACTCGGCCATCTTGGTCGCCAGGCTCAGCTCGGCGAAGTGAGCGAAGCCGAGCAGCCGCGCCAGCTCCTGGCGCAGGTCGAGGATCTGCTCCATCAGCGGGCCGTTGTCGTGCTGGCCGGCGTTCGGGCCCTGGTCGGAGGCGCGGGTGCAGTAGGCGGTGTAGACCTCTTCGCGCAGCGCGCGGTCGTCGGCATAGGTCATTACCGCGTAGTAGCTGGGGAATTCCAGGCTGATCAGCCAGCCGTCCAGGCCCTTGGCCTCGGCGGCCTGCTTCATCTGCGCCTTGGCCGAGTCGGTCAGGCCGGCCAGGGCGGCCTCGTCGGTGATGTGCTTGGTCCAGGCCTGGGTGGCGTCGAGCAGCTGGTTGGAGAAGGTGCTGGTCAGCTCGGAGAGCTTCATCTGGATCTCGCCGTAGCGCTTCTGCTCGGCTTCCGGCAGGTCGATGCCGGACAGGCGGAAGTCGCGCAGGGCATGGTCGAGAATGGTCGCCTGGGCCACTTCGAAGTGTGCCGCTTCCGCGCTCTGCGCCAGCGCCTGGTAGGCGTCGAACAGCGCGCGATTCTGTCCCAGCTCGGTCCAGTAGGCGGATAGCTTGGGCAGGCAGGCCTCGTAGGCGGCGCGCAGCTCGGGGTTGTTGCACACCGCGTTGAGGTGGCTGACCGGGCTCCAGGCCTGGCCGAGGCGGGCGTGCATTTCGTCCAGCGCCAGCACCAGGCCGTCCCAGCTCGGCGAGCCGTTGCGCTCGCCGAGCAGCTTGGCGATGGCCGCGCGGTTGTCGGCGAGAATGGCATCGATGGCCGGCTCGACATGTTCCGGGCGGATGGCGGAGTAAGGCGGCAGATCGAAGTCTTGCAGCAGGGGATTGTTCGCGCTCAAGGGTTCACCTTCGAAGGAATGCGGTTAATGCTGTTGTGACCATGGCCGGCGGGCCGGGTTTGCACAGCCGGGTGTATGGTGGCCATCTTAATTACAATCGCTGCTTACCGCAGCCCAAGAGGTTTCTATCGTGACCATTCGCAGTTACCAGACCTTCACCCCGCAGCTCGGCGAGCGGGTTTTCGTCGACCCGTCCGCCGTGGTGCTGGGCGACGTGGAAATCGGCGCAGACAGCTCGGTGTGGCCGCTGGCGGTGATCCGCGGCGACATGCACAGCATCCGCATCGGCCAGCGCACCAGCGTGCAGGATGGCAGCGTGCTGCACATCACCCACGCCGGCCCGTTCAACCCCGGCGGCTTCCCGTTGACCCTCGGCGACGACGTGACCGTCGGCCACAAGGTGGTGCTGCACGGCTGCGAGATCGGCAGCCGGGTGCTGATCGGCATGGGCAGCATCGTCATGGATGGCGCGGTGATCGAGGACGAAGTGGTGCTCGGCGCTGGCAGCCTGGTGCCGCCGGGCAAGCGCCTGGAGAGCGGCTTCCTCTATGTCGGCAGCCCGGCAAAACAGATGCGCCCGCTGACCGACAAGGAGCGCAGCTACTTCCGCTACAGCGCCGACAACTACGTGCGCTTGAAGGACCAACATCTGGCCGAGACCTACATGGGCTGACGCGTTGCCTGTCTTCGCTCGCGGGGTCGAGTCGGTATAGCCGGTATCCCCGCACATCATTCCGGCGTACGGGGGAGTCCGAAGGTTTCCGCCGTCGACCTGGCCGTGACTGGCGTCACGACTGGGCAACGGTGGCCTGGTGGGGCAAAACGCCATTGCCTATGCTCGCGCCGCCCGGGCTCGCATGCCCCTCTCAGAGAAAAGGACCTCCCCTTGGCCAGCAATCCGTTCAGCGAAGCCGTCGCCACCGCCGAGCCTGCCTTGGCGCGGCGTTCACCGCTGGCTTATCCAATGGCCGGCGTGGCGATTGGCATGGCGCTGGTGAGCGCTTGCCTGTCCTGGCTGCTGATGTGGCAGCAGTTCCCCGACAGGTCCGGGGCGTTCTGGCTCGAGCTGCTGCCCACGTATCTCGCCGGCTGGGCGTACAGGTCGTTGCTGGCGGCCGCCACGGTCATGCTGCTGACGCGCAGCTACCAGGAACGCCATGGCATCGTCGGCTACCGCCAACCGGCACAGTTGCTGAGTTGCTATGCATTGCTGAGCCTGCTCTGCCAGCTGACCTTGCCGCTGGTCCTGCAACCGCTCTATTTGAGGCTATTCGAATGGTTGCCGGATCTCGTGCAGCAGACGCTGGTGTTGAGCGTGGTCAGCCTGGCTTCGTTCGCCGTGGGTACGCTGTTGCCGCTCTGGGTGTGCCTGTCGCTGTTCAGCCCCCATGCGCAACGGAAGCCCGATGCCGATCCGGTCAGCGGCGCCTTCGTGGCGCTGGTGTTCGCCTTGTGCGTCTGTGCGCTGTCGTACCAGTTCCTCAGCATGGTCGGCCTGGGCGCCTCGGGACTGAGGCACGAGCCCTGGCAGCTGCTGGCCGGGCTGGGCGGCATGCTGATCAACGGCGTCATCATCCTGCTGGCTGCCCGGGCCGCGCTTCCGGTCCGGCTGGCGCGGCTGCGGGCCGGGAGCCTGCTGCTGGCCGCGCTCACCGCAGTGCTGCTGTTGCTTGCCGCGGTGATGCTGGGCGGGCTGCTGCTGGTGTTCTCCCTGGACTTCCGCAACTCGCTGAGCGGATTGTGGCTGCTGCTGGCGGGCCTCGCGCAGTGTGCGCTGCTGTGGCCGCTGACGCGCGTGGCCCTGAAATGGATCTACCGCCCGGTCGCCACCTGAGCCAGCCGCCGCAGGGTAATGCTTGCCCTCCGGCCAAACCCGGCAGGGCGGCGCCGGCCTACGGCACGGTACCGCCCATGATGTCCGGATCATCGGTGGGTAGCTCCTGGTCCGGGGCCATGCGGTCGTTGTCCGGCATTGCGAGTTCTTCGGCCTGGCGCTGGCCGCGCTGTTGCTTTGGCGTTCCGTTGGGCGTGGCCTTCCTGGACGATGGTTTACGGGTGGTCATGGCTAGCTCCTGAAAACCGCGAGAGGCCCTTGTTTGGAAATATCCGACGCCCGCAGGTTCAGTAGCTCGTGACGGTCGTCACGGGCAGGCACCGCCGGCCTGGTGAGGCAAAACGCCATTGCCTATCCTCCCTGCACCCAGGCGCCCGTGCCTTTCAATGGGACAAGACCCCAGCCATGCATGCCAATCCGTTCGCCGACGCTACCCGCCCGGACGTCTGCCGTCCCGCACCGACCTCGTCGCTGGCATTGCCAGTGGTGACGACGGTCGTGGTGCTGAGCCTGCTCAGTTGGCTGGCATCGTACGCCTGGCAAAGCTTGCAGGTGGATGACGGGGGAAGCAGCAATACCCTGTTCGACCTCGAGATGTTCGCCTGGAGCCTGGGCATGTGGCTGCGCGTGCTCATCCAGGTCGCCGCGGCGAGCCTATTGCTGCTTGGCGTGTTCGAGGAGCGTTACGGCATCGTCGGCTATCCGGCCGTGGTGCCGGCGATGATCTGCTTTGTGGTGCTCAATCTCGTTCTCTATCACGGGCTGGCCTGGGCCAGCATGGATTACTTCCTCAAGCTGATGGAGGCGCTCTACGAGCAGTTCGACATGACCGTGGCAAAGCTGTTGGCGCGGCTCATCGAGTGGCTCTGGATGGCCGTGGACACGCTGTTGCCGCTCTGGATCAGCCTGTCGTTGTTCAAGGGCAGGGCGCAGGTCGACCGGGCGGGCTACCGCATCTCAGGGCCCCGTGTGGCGTGGCTCTTCGCCTTTTGCACCGGTTCGCTCTATTTCGAGGTGGTCGACTGTTTGTTCGGCAATATGCTGAGCGATGTGTTTGGCGACTGGATCCACGGCGTGCTGGTGTTCGCCCTCGTCGTGTTGATCGTGGTCACCTTGTACCGGGGCGCAAGCGCCCGTCTTCCCCGGTATGCGCACCGCTTGCGGCCTGGCAGCATGCTGCTGGCCAGCGGGGTGGCGCTCCTGCTCCTGGCCGTCGTTTCGGTCCCGATGGCGGTAGCGGCCATAGTCGCCACCTACATCGAGCCGGATCTGGCGGCGGGGCTGTTATTGCTCTATGGCCTGGCGCACGTTGCCTTGCTGTGGTCGTTCTCGCGACTGGCGCTGAAATGGACCTATCGCCCCGAGGCGGCGTGAGTCGATTGCTCCAGCGCCTGTTGTCGCATCGCTGCCGGTTGCTCGGCCAGGCGCTGCGCTGCGCGGTAGAACGCCTGCCAATCCCCGCCCACCTGCGCGAACAGCGCGGCAAAGGCCGGTACCCACTGGTCGTAGAGGCCGAACGGCAGCAGCTTGGCGTTGTTCAGCGGGCCCTCCATCCAGGCGTCGTAGCGGCGGTCGCCGGCCCACTCGCGGTCGCGTAGCTGGCGATAGTCGCGGCGCAGGCGCTCGAACTCGGCCTGCTTGCGCGGGCGCATCTGCGCTTCTTCCAGGGGTTGGGCATACAGCCGCTGCAGGCGCTCGCGGGCGTCCAGCACCAGGGCGGTGAACTGCTCGCGCTGCCGTTGCTCGCGCGGGTCGACCGGTGGCAGGCCGCGGCTGGCGCGCCATTGGCGCAGGCCCTCCTGCTCGACGAAGCTGGCGAAGGATTCGTTGAAGGCGGTGTCGTTCGTCACGTAGAGCTGCTGGTGCGCCAGTTCGTGGAAGATCACCGCGGCCAGGCGGTCGTCGTCCCAGTGCAGCATGCTGCTGAGGATCGGGTCGTCGAACCAGCCGAGGGTGGAGTAGGCCGGGATGCCGGCGACGTAGGTGTCCCAGCCGTCCTGCTGCAAGACGGCCGCCGCGCCACGGGCGGCGCCCTGGCGGTAGTAGCCGCGGTAGGCGACGCAGCCGGCGATGGGAAAGCAGTAGGTCTTCGGCGCCAGGGAGAACTCCGGCGTGGCGAAGACGTTCCACACCACGTAGGGTCGATCCAGCCCGGCATACAGACGATAGCTGCGGTTGTCCGGCAAATGCAGTGCGGCGCTGGCGAAGGCTCTGGCCTGCAGCGCGAGGGCCAGGCGCTGGCGCAATTGGGGGGCGCGTGTCGGATCGGCGATGACCTCGGCGATGGGCTCGCGGCGGCGCAGCAGGTCGAGCTGGCCATCGAGCAACTGGCCGTAGTAGCCGAGGCTGGAGCAGCCGGAGAGCGCCGCGGCGAGCGCCAGGGGAACCCAGCGCGTGCGGCTACGGTCGAGTGACGGGGTGCGTAGTCGGATCATGCCGGCGACCCTAACCCGCCGGCTGTCGGCGCTCAACCGTTGGAGTTCGTCATGCGCTCACTTGTCCTGCTATTCGCCGCGCTCGCGTTGGGCGGTTGCTCGCTGTTGCCCTTGCCGCGTCCCGATCCGGCGCAGGCCTGGATCGATCTTCAGGCGCCGAAAGGCAGCAAGCTGCTGGCGCTGGAGGTGGACGACCAGCCGCTGCGCGATCCGCGCTATTTCCAGGTGAGCCCCGGTAGCCATGCGCTGCTGATGCGCTATCGCTTCGAGGTCAAGCCGGGCAACGTCGGTTTCACCGACCAGCCGCTGCCCCGCGATTGCCGGCTCGAGCTGCATTTCGAGGATTTCGAGGCGGGCCAGCGCTATCGCCTGGAGGCCGGCCGCGTCGGTTTCCGCCCGCGGGCCACGCTGTACGACCAGCAGGGGCGGTTGCTGACCCGCGCGCGGGAAAGCCGCTGCGGCGGTGTTTGAATACGGCGCGCAGGGGTATCCTGAAGCGTCCCTGGCTTTGCAGAGGTTGCCATGCGTGCCCTTTCCCTGTTGCCGTTGACCTGGCTGCTGACCGCCTGCGCCAGCCCGCTGCCGCCGCACAATGCGCAGATGGCCTGGGTCGATCTCTACGCCACGCCGGGTCAGACGCTGATGGCCGACCAGTTGGACGACGCGCGGGTCGCCGACGGTCGGTATTTCCAGGTCGCCCCGGGCGCTCATGAATTGCAGATGCGCTTCCAGTACGAAGTCAGCGGCGGCGGCATGGACGAGCCGTCCGAACCGCGGGAGATCACCTGCCAGTTGCGCGTTCGCTACGACGACTTCGCCGCCGGCCAGCGTTACCGGGTCGAGGCGCGGCCGCTGGCGATGCGTGCCCAGGCCTGGTTGTACGACGACCAGCGCAGGCTGCTTGCCAGGGGCGAGGTGGTGCGCTGCGGGACGTTCTAGGGGGGCTGTTTCCGTAGGGGCGAATTGATTCGCCTGCCGATCCGGGCGAATGAATTCGCCCCTACAGGTCAACTGTTGGCAATGCGGAAACCGACCTTCAGGGTGACCTGGAAGTGCGCCACCGCGCCGTTGGCGATGTGCCCGCGGGTCTCGGTGACTTCGAACCATTCCAGATGGCGAATGCTCTTGGCCGCTTCGGCCAGGGCATTGTTGATGGCGTCTTCGATGCTGGTGGGCGACGAGCCGACCAGTTCGACCTTCTTGTAGGTGTGGTGATTGGACATCTGCCTCTCCTTGATTGCCGAAAAAGAGACGCGCCGGATGGCGCGCTCTTTTACTGACAGTAGTCGAGGTCGGAAAGTGCGGCGAGTCGCTGGCTCAGAGGTGCAGCTCGGCCCGCAGGCTGGCGATCTTCTCGTTCATCGCCGGGGTCAGTTCGGCGCTGTTCAGGCGGCCGATGATGCCTTGCAGGATGCGCTTCTCGTTGTCGTCGACCTAGCCGTCGCGGCGGGCGATGTCCACCAGGCTTTCCAGCTCCTCGACCTGCAGCCTGCCGTCGTCGGCGAAGCACTTGATCGAACGGAAGGCCATTTCCAAATAGTCTCTGCTTTCGCTCATGCTGCGTTTCCCTGTTCTGCTGGTTGGCCGCCGGGCTGGCGGCCGCGAACGCTAACCAAAGGCGGCTGCCGGCGCAAGCAGGGCCGGCTTCAGGGCCACTGCATCTCGCCCTTGAGCACCTTGGCGCTCAGCTCCAGGCTGGATTCGCCCGGCAGGCCCGGATAGCGGCGCTGCATGGCCTGCACCAGGGCGGCGGCGTTCTTCGCCTCGGGCAGCTCGGCCTCCAGCGCCAGCAGATAGTCGCGGGTGAAGCGCAGGGCGCCGAGGTCGTGGGCGGTGTCGCCGAGGTAGTGGCCGGGCACCAGGGTCCGCGGCTGCAGCGCCTCGATGCGGGCGAGCATGTCCAGCCAGGCCCGGCGCGAGGCCGGGGTCTGGGTGTCGGCAGTCCAGACGTGTTCGCCGACGTCCACCAGCACGCCGCCGACCACCGTCTTGAGCGCCGGGATCCACAGGGTGGTGCGCTCCGGGTCCGGGCCGTCCAGGCCGAGCACCTGAATGGTCTGGCCTTCCAGGCTCAGGCTGTCGCCTGCCAGGGGGCGCGGCACGATGACGCGTGTCGGTGCGCCGTCCTTGAGAATCGGCCCCCAGTAGGCCAGCTTGCCGGCTTGGGTGTGCTCGATATGGGCGATGGTCTGCGGCGTGGCCAGCACCTTGGCGTCGGGGAAGGCCTTGGTGAGCGTTTCCAGGCCGAAGTAGAAGTCGGGATCGCCATGGCTGATGTAGATGGTGGTCAGGCGCTTGCCGCTGGCGCGCACAAGGTCGACCAATTGTCTGGCCTCATGGCTGGAGAACTGCGCATCCACCAGCAGGGCATCGTTTTCGCCGGTGATCAACGTGGAGCTGACCGGGAAGATCGCCTGCTCGCCGGGGTTGTAGACCTGCAAGGCGAGCGGCGCCGGGGCGGCCTGGGTGCTGCCGGCGGCGATCAGCAGGCCGGCGGCGACGATGGAACGTACACGGGAAAGGGACATGAGCGCACCTCGATAGGGGCTGGGAAGAGGAGGCCATGTTAGTTGCTGGAAACGCCGCAAAAAGCCCCGTAATCTGCGGCAATCTATTGCATGGATCGAGCGAATCATGGACCGGCTCACGGCAACCCGGGTCTTCGTCGAAGTGGTCGACTGCGGCAGCCAGACCGCTGCGGCCGAGCGCCTGGACATGTCGCGGGCGATGGTTTCGCGCTACCTGGCGGAGCTGGAGACGTGGGTCGGGGCGCGTCTGCTGCACCGCAGCACGCGGCGGCTGAGCCTGACCGGCGTCGGCAGCGAGATGCTGCCCAGCTGCCGGCAGCTGCTGGCCCTGGCCGACGGCATGCAGGCCGCCGGCCGCCAGGCCAGCGACAGCCCCAGCGGCCTGTTGCGCATCACCTGTTCGCAGTCGCTGGCGCAGGCTTGGCTGGCAGCGGCGGTGACCGCGTTCGTTGCGCGCTACCCGGCCACGTCCGTAGACCTGCTGGTGAACAGCCAGGCGGTGAACCTGGTGGAAGAACGCATCGACCTGGCGCTGCGCATCACCAACCAGCTCGACCCCAACCTGATCGCCCGGCGCCTCGGCACCTGCCGTTCGCTGGTCTGCGCCGCGCCGGCCTACCTGGCGCGCCAGGGCACGCCGCAGCGACCGCAGGAGCTGGCGCTGCACAACTGCCTGACCTACACCTACTTCGGCCGCAGCCTCTGGCAGTTCAGCCGGGACGGCGAGCCGCTCAGCGTGGCGGTGGGCGGCAACATCAGCGCCAACGAGTCCACCGTGCTGCTGGAAGCCACCCTGGCGGGGGCCGGCATCAGCCTGCAGCCGCTGTATTCGGTGGCTCCGCTGCTGCGCGACGGGCGCCTGGTGGCGCTGCTGCCGGAGTACGAGGTGGAAAGCCTGGGCATCCATGCGCTCTACGGTTCGCGCCGGCAGATGCTGCCGGCGCTGCGCGCGCTGCTGGACTTCCTGGTCGAGCGCCTGGCGGCCGATGCCGACGGGGAGCGCTTGCTGGCGCGCTGAGCGGCGGGTCGACGCCCGTGGCGCTCCTGCCTTTGCCTTCGCGGTTTGCTACGCGGCTTGGGGTGGAGTGCCGCGCAGCTCCTGCTTCAGCCAGGCCGCCAGGCGTTCGCCGCGCCGGTCGGTGCCGCGTACCGGCAGCCACAGTGCCAGCCGTGCCGGCGTCTCGATGAAGCCCCAGGGCGCTGCCAGGCGGCCGGCGGCCAGGTCGTCGGCCACCAGTTGCTGTGGGGCGATGGCCACCCCGAGGCCGGCTACCGCCGCTTCCAGCAGGTAGTAGAGATGGGCGAAGCCCTGGCCGAGCTTCAACTGGCCGGCAGCCAGCGCGACTCCCGTGGCCCAGGTCGGCCAGGCCTGCGGCCGCGAAGTGGTGTGCAGCAGCGGCTCGCCGAGCAGCGCGGCGGCGGGCGCGCCGGCCAACTCGGCATAGCGGCCATAGCGCGGGCTGAGCACCGGGCCGATGCGCTCCACCGCCAGCTCGTGCACCTGCATGTCCGCCGGCCAGGGCGGTTCGGCGAACAGCAGGGCGGCGTCCAGGCCCGGCCGCCGCGGGTCCGGCTCGCCTTCGCTGGTGGCCAGTTGCAGATGCAGGTCGGGCAGTTCGCGATTGAGCCGGTCCAGCCGCGGAATGAACCAGCGTGCCAGCAGGCTGCCAGGGCAGCCGAGCACGAAGGGCGCGTCCACCTGCTGGCGCTGCAGCTCGGCACAGGTGCTGCGCAGGCGGGCGAAGGCCTCGCTGGCCGCATCGCGCAGGCGCAGGCCGGCATCGGTGAGTTTTACGCCGCGTCCATCCTTGTCGAACAGGCTCGCGCCGAGCTGCTCCTCAAGGGTCCGGATCTGGCGGCTCACCGCACCGTGAGTGACATGCAGCTCCTCGGCCGCTCGGCTTACGCTGCCCAGGCGGGCGGCAGCCTCGAAGGCGCGCAGGGCATTTAGCGGGGGTAGGTCTCGGCTCATGTAATCTGTGAGTTTTTCTGACAGGTAGAGGCAATCTAATCGCTTTTCGACGGATCGGCCAGGGGTAGAATGGCGGCCATGTCCTTCTCCTACCGGGAGAAGGTGGCCGCAGGCCGGATGAGGCATTGCCCAGCCCGGCCCGCCGTTAACCCTCACCCCCAGCCCCTCTCCCACGGGGAGAGGGGGGCAAAAGCAGGAGCCCTGCCATGACTTCACTTCGCACCGGCCCGGATGCCACCGGCCTGTTCGGCCAGTTCGGCGGCCAGTACGTCGCCGAGACCCTGATGCCGCTGATCCACGACCTCGCCGCTGAATACGAGAAGGCCAAGGCCGATCCCGAGTTCGCCAAAGAGCTGGCGTACTTCCAGCGCGACTACGTCGGCCGGCCGAGCCCGCTGTACTTCGCCGAGCGCCTGACCGAACACTGCGGCGGCGCCAAGATCTATCTGAAGCGCGAAGAGCTCAATCACACCGGCGCGCACAAGATCAACAACTGCATCGGCCAGATCCTGCTGGCGCGGCGCATGGGCAAGCAGCGCATCATCGCCGAGACCGGCGCCGGCATGCATGGCGTGGCCACCGCCACCGTGGCCGCGCGCTTCGGCCTCGACTGCGTGATCTACATGGGCACCACCGACATCGATCGCCAGCAGGCCAACGTGTTCCGCATGAAGCTCTTGGGCGCCACCGTGATCCCGGTCACCGCCGGCACCGGCACCCTCAAGGACGCGATGAACGAGGCGCTGCGCGACTGGGTGACCAACGTGCACAACACCTTCTACCTGATCGGCACCGTTGCCGGCCCGCACCCGTACCCGGCGATGGTGCGCGACTTCCAGGCGGTGATCGGCAAGGAAACCCGCGAGCAGCTGCAGGAGAAGGAGGGCCGCCTTCCCGACAGCCTGGTCGCCTGCATCGGCGGCGGCTCCAACGCCATGGGCCTGTTCCACCCGTTCCTCGACGATAAGTCGGTACAGATCGTCGGCGTCGAAGCCGCCGGCCACGGCATCGAGACCGGCCAGCACGCCGCCAGCCTCAATGGCGGCGTACCCGGCGTGCTGCACGGCAACCGCACCTTCCTGCTGCAGGACGACGACGGCCAGATCATCGACGCCCATTCGATCTCCGCCGGCCTCGACTACCCGGGCATCGGCCCGGAACACGCCTGGCTGCACGACATCGGCCGCGTCGAGTACACCTCAATCACCGACAAGGAAGCGCTCGCCGCCTTTCACAAGTGCTGTCGCCTGGAAGGCATCATCCCGGCCCTGGAAAGCGCCCACGCGCTGGCCGAAGTCTTCAAGCGCGCGCCGACCCTGCCCAAGGATCACCTGATGGTGGTCAACCTGTCCGGCCGCGGCGACAAGGACATGCAGACCGTCATGCACCACTACGACGAACAGGAAGAACACATATGAGCCGCCTGCAGAGCCGCTTCGCCGAGCTGAAGCAAGAGAACCGCGCCGCCCTGGTGACCTTCGTCACCGCCGGGGACCCCGGCTACGACGCCTCCCTGGCGATCCTCAAGGGCCTGCCGAAAGCCGGCGCCGACGTGATCGAGCTGGGCATGCCGTTCACCGACCCGATGGCCGACGGCCCGTCGATCCAGCTGGCCAACATTCGCGCCCTGGCGGCCAAGCAGAACCTGGCCAAGACCCTGCAGATGGTTCGCGAGTTCCGCCAGGACGACCGGAGCACCCCGCTGGTGCTGATGGGTTACTTCAACCCGATCCACAAGTACGGCGTGCCGCGCTTCATCGCCGATGCCAAGGACGCCGGCGTCGACGGCCTGATCGTGGTGGACCTGCCGCCGGAGCACAACGTCGACCTCTGCGCTCCGGCCCAGGCCGCCGGGCTGGATTTCATCCGCCTGACCACGCCGACCACCGACGATGCGCGCCTGCCCAAGGTCCTCGACGGCAGCTCCGGCTTCGTCTACTACGTCTCGGTGGCCGGGGTGACCGGTGCCGGCTCGGCGACCGTCGAGCATGTCGAGCAGGCAGTCGCGCGCCTGCGCCGGCATACCGACCTGCCGATCAGCATCGGCTTCGGCATTCGCACGCCGGAACACGCGGCAACCATCGCCCGCCTGGCCGATGGCGTGGTGGTGGGCTCGGCACTGGTCGACCAGATCGCCAAGGCGCAATCGCCGGAACAGGCGGTGAACGGTGTGCTCGACCTCTGCGCGAGCCTGGCCGAGGGCGTGCGCGGCGCCCGTCGCTGAGTTCGTCGCTCGATAAAACAAGCCGCCCTCGGGCGGCTTTTGCATGTCAGGCCGGCGCTCAGCGCAGCGTGCCGACCATCGCCGCCAGCACGCTGAGCACGTCCCGCGCCAGCCGCTTGGAGCGATCACCGTTCCAGCCGGTGCGCGGCTGCGGATTATCGTCGTGGTCCTTGAACGGCATTTCCACCGTGTAGGCCAGGCAATCGTAGGTCTGCCCGACCCAGTTGCAGGCCAGCGCCAGGTTGGCCTGGCCGGGTTCGTCCCGCGGGTAGCCGTGTTTCACCTGGAATTCGCCGATGGCCATCAGGCGCTGGCGGAATTCCTGCTCCAGCGCATCCAGGCGCGGCGTGAAGCCCGGGTTGCCTTCGCAGCCGGCGGTGAACACGTGGGGAACTTCCTCGTCGCCGTGGATATCGAGGAAGCAGTCGACGCCGATGGCCGCCATCTGCCGCTGGACGAACAGCACTTCCGGGCTGCGCGCGGCGGACGGCTCCAGCCAGGCGCGGTTGAGGTCCTGGCCGGCGGCGTTGGTGCGCAGGTTGCCGAGAAAGGCGCCGTCCGGGTTCATGCACGGCATCAGGTACAGGTCGGCCTGCGCCAGCAGGCTGCGCAGCTCGGCGTCGTCCTGGCCAAGGCGCTCGATCAGCCCTTCCATGAACCACTCGCCCATGTGCTCGCCGGGGTGCTGCTGGGCGATCAGCCAGATCTTGCGCGGCGCGCTCGCGCTACCGCGAACATGCAACAGTGGCAGCTCGCGGCCCTGCAGGCTGCTGCCGCAAGCCAGCAGCTCGACATTCGGAAGCGCCAGGGCCCGGACCAGCAAGCGGGCATGGCGGGCACGGCTGTAGGGTTCGAAATAGGCGAAGCGCGCCGATGGCTGCTCGGCCAGCAGCTCGAAGTGCAGGCCATCGTCGTCATAGCGGGTCAGCACGCGGAACCAGTGTTCGCCGTCGTAGCTGGCCACCGCCTGGTAGCCGTTCCAGGCACTGGCATAGCTGGATTGCGGCGCATTGACCAGGGAGAAGCCGTGGCGTTGGCCGGGCACCAGGCCTTCGGCGAGAAAGTGGAACCACTGGAAGTGGTCGCTGGCAAAGTCCTTGCGAATGGCCAGGCGTATCTGGCTCGGATCGCTGGCGTCCAGGACCTGGATATTGCCGCTGTCGAAATCGCTGCGAATCTGCATGGTTGCACCCCCATTGTGCCGAGTGCCGGGCAGGATAGCCGCCCGCACCGCCGTGCGCATGCCCGCTGGCCGGCCATGTCGCATTCATGCAAGTCGGGCCGGGGGACTATTCGCCGTCGTGGCGGCGATGCTCGCGGCGCCAGTGGTCGAGCTGGATGATCTGCGCGTCCTGCTGGGGTGCCTTGCCGGGGAAGGGATGGGCGTCCAGCTCGATATGGCCGAGCTGGCGGCCGAACATCACGATGCGGCCGGCATGCCGCTGTTCGCCGGTGACGGTGAATTCGAAGTTGTAGGTCCGCGCCAGGCGCCGGCGGCCCTGGGCGTCGCGCATCAGGCCGAGCCTGCGCAGGGCGACGGCGCCGTCGAGCAGCTCCACGTCCATCTTCGTGCAGTGCTGCTTGACCAGCGCCAGGGCGCGTTCGCGCAGGCCATGGGCATGCCACAGCCAGGCGCCGGCAGTGGCCAGCAGCAGGAATATCGTCACATCGCCCAGGGTCAGCATGGATCGGTCCGGCAACGGGGGGCGCCCAGCTTAACCGATCCCGCCGTGCGGCTGAGACGCCTGTGCCGAACGCGTGTCGGGTTTCGCACGCTGGATGCCGCTGGCGGATTCGCCGGCCTTGCGCTGCGCTTCGGGCGATGCAGCACAGCATCGGCTTGCCGGTGATGGCATTCTTGTCTAGTTTGGCCTGCCACCCCACAAGGACGATCGCCATGAAGTGCCCCGCCTGCAAGAACATCGAACTCAAGCCCACCAAGCTGGACGAAGGCGTGCTTGCCCACGGCTGCCCGAAGTGCGAAGGCGCGCTGGTGTCGCTGCTGCATTACCGCGACTGGGCCGAGCGCAGCGCACCGGCGGAAGACGCCGCGCCGGCCACCCTGGACGAAGTCAGTGCCAGCGAGAGCGCGACCGCCCTGGGCTGCCCGAAGTGCGCCAAGCTGATGACCAAGTTCCAGATCAGCGGCCTCGCGCACAATCGCCTGGACCTGTGCAGCACCTGCGACGAGGCCTGGCTCGATGGCGGCGAGTGGCAACTGCTCAAGGCGCTGGAACTGAGCCACAGGATGCCGCAGATCTTCACCGATGCCTGGCAGCGCAAGGTGCGCCAGCAGGCCTCCGAAGAGGCGCGGCGGCAACGCTTCGCCCGGCTGGCCGGGGAGGAGGCGGTCCAGCGTGCCGACGAGGTTCGCGCCTGGCTCAAGGACCACCCGCAGCGTCGCGAGCTGCTGTTCTATATCGGCCATGAGTGAGCGGGTGCAAGCCGCTTTCCGAAAGATGACCAGGCCCGCCCCACGATAGGAAATCACCATGAAGAAGCGCTATATCGCCGTCGCCGCCGTGGCGGCGCTGGTGGCGGGCAGTTACGCCTGGTTGCGCGACGAGGCGCCGAGCCCGGAGGTGCAGAGCTGGTTGCAGCAGTTGGAGGCACGTCCGGATCGAAGTGCCGCCTATCTGTTCCTCAACGGCCTGGATGCGTCCTTGGGGCAGGAACCGGCCGCGCTGGGTAAGTCGCGCCTCGAGACTTACCGGTACTGGGTGGCGGAGCATGGCGATGGCGAGCACTTCGCTCCGGCACCGCCGGAGGTGCTGGCACTGCCGCAGGGGCCGGCCTTCTGCGCCAAGGAACAGCAGGACTGCCTGCCTGGCCTGATCGCCCGCGAGCCGGAACCGTTGACGGCCGAGCAGCAGGAGTTGCTGAAGCGGTACCGGTACTTCCTGCAACTGCACGACTACGCGACCCTGACCGAACCGAGCTACTACGAACCGCTACCGCCGTTCAGCTACCTGCTGCGCGGCAACCGGCTGCAGGCGCTGGAAGCCCTGCGCCTGGCGAAGGCCGGCGATGGCCAGGCGGCGCTGGCGCTGCTCGAAGCGGATGTCGCGGCGCTGCGCCGGCAACTGGCCGTAGCCGATCATCTGGTCCTGAAAATACTGATGGCCAGCCTGCTGGATCAGGACCTCGACTGGCTGGCGCAGCTCTATCGCCGCGGCCTGATCCCGGCTCCGCAGCCAATGGCACCGCTGAATCCGGCGGAGCGCTCCATGCAAGCAGCCTTTGTGCGCGAGTTCGGTGGCGGCGCAGCGCTGTTCGCCGGGTTGCGGGCCAATGAGGCGGCGGGTGCGCTTGGTCGGGAGCGGCTGGGCTACGCGGCCCTGCGCTTGGTCTACAAGCCGCAGATGACCATCAACCGCTTGCTACCTCCCTTCCAGACGCTGGCCGAGCGGTCGCAGCTGTCGCCGGCGGCGTTCCGGGAACGGTTGCTGAGCGACACGCCGCAGCGGAAGCCCGACATGCAGTGGCGCAATTACGTGGGCTCGGTGCTGCTGAATATCTCCGGCCCTGACTTCAACACCTACATCGGCCGGCTGCACGACCTGGACGCCAAGCTCAAGCTGCTCAACCTGCTGCCGCAGTTGCCGGCCGACAGTGCGCCGAGCAGCGCGCAGCTCGCCGCCCTGGCCGATGCCGACAACCCTTACCAGCCCGGCGTGCCGCCGTTCTGGAAGGCCACGACCGGCCAGCTCTGCTACACCGGCCCGCTGCCCGAGCACAAAGGCAGCCGCTGCCTGTAAACCGACCGGCGCGACGGGTTCCCGCAGCGCCTAGCCCGGTACCTCGCCTTTCAGTTCCCGGTAGCGCTGCTCCAGCTCCTGGCGAATCTGCCGGCGCTGCTGGGCCTGGGCGAAGCGGCGTTTTTCGTCGGCGGTCTGCGGTTGGCGCGGCGGCACCGGGATCGGCTGGCGCTCGTCGTCCACCGCCACCATGGTGAAGAAGCAACTGTTGGTGTGGCGCATGGCGCGTTCGCGAATGTTCTCGGTGACTACCTTGATGCCGATCTCCATCGAGGTGCGGCCGGTGTAGTTGACCGAGGCGAGGAAGGTCACCAGTTCGCCGACGTGGATCGGCTCGCGGAAGATCACCTGGTCCACCGACAGGGTCACCACGTAGCTGCCGGCATAGCGGCTGGCACAGGCGTAGGCCACTTCGTCCAAGTACTTGAGCAGCGTGCCGCCATGCACGTTGCCGGCGAAGTTGGCCATGTCCGGCGTCATCAACACGGTCATCGACAGGTGGGCGTTTCCGGGTTCCATAGCGGCATCTTCTTCGGGATATGGAGCAACCATAGTCCAGCGCCGGGATGGTTTCCGGTGGGCGCGACCATAGCAAGACCGTGGGTGGCGAAGCGCACGCGAAAGGGAGCCGCTTGCGCTTGCATATGATGTTTCATCTACCGATACTGAAGATATAACAACGGATGGAGACCTGACATGACCGTCGCCGCCCCCCACTCGGCCGCCGTCGAACTGGCCGGAGAGGCAGCCCGCCGCGACTTGGCTCGCGTGGTCGCCGCGCTGTTCGAGCGCTGGCGGTTGGATACCGAGGTGCAGATGCAGCTGCTCGGCATGAGCCCGAAGAGCCGCACCCAACTACCCAAGTACCGTGCCGGCGAACGTGCCTTGCCGGCCAGCCGCGATACCCTCGACCGCGCTGGCTACCTGCTTGGCATCCACAAGGGCCTGCGCCTGCTGTTCCCCGAGGACGAAGAACTGCGTTTCAGCTGGGTGCACCGGCGCAACCGCGCGCTGGACGGTGCGACGCCGCTGGAAGTGATGGTCGGCGACGGCCTGCTGGGCATCGCCCGGGTGGCCCGGCTGATCGATTTCCAACGGGGCCGCTGATGGTACTGCTCGATCGCAATTGCGACTTCGCCGGGCCGGTGTACCGCAACATCGTTTCCCTGCGGGCCTCGGCCAACCTGTTCGACGACCTGGTCGACGATGCCCGGGCCCAGGAGGTGGCCAACGCCGCCGAGATGCGCGTGCGCAATCAGCCGCCGGGTGTGATCGAACGCGGCCTGGCCTACAGCGAGGCGATCGGCTACCCGTTCGAAGCCGACACCAGCGTCGCCAGCCGCTATGGCGACGGCACCGTGCGGGTCTGGTACGGCGCCCTCGACGAGGACTGCGCGCTGGCCGAAACCTGCTACCACCAGATTCAGATGCTGCGCGACATCGAAGGGGTAGAGCGTTCGGTGACCCGCTACCGCAAGGTGTGGCAGGTGCACGCCGCCGGCCTGTTCGTCGACCTGCGCGGCAAGGCCGAGGAATACCCCGCGCTGGTGGCCAACGACGACGCCTACACCCAGGCCTTGGGCAAGCGTCTGTCCCACGAGGGACTGCCCGGCCTGCTGTTTCCTTCCGCGCGCTGGCCGACCGGCGAATGCCTCGCCGCCTTCCGCGCCGATCCGCTGAGCCAGCCGGTGCAGCTCTACGACCTGACCTACCGCATCGACCCGGTGGCCGGCACGGTGGCGGTCGAGCGCGAGCCGGGCAAGCTGCTGCGGCGGCTGAGCCTGGAGCAGTTGCAGCGCTGAGGCTGCAAATCGCCCCATTTCCCTTGATGAGAATTTTCCCGATGCGTATCTGCCTGCTTCTGACGATCCTTTTCTCCGGCCTGTGTACCGCCGCCGAGCCGACGCGTTGCGACAGCCCGGCGCGCTGCAATCAGCTCGGCACGGCCGCCTACCAGGCCGGGCGCCATGCCGAGGCCATCGAACTGTTCGAGCGCCAGTTGCGCTATGCCGAGCGGGAGAATGGCTCTTCCTCGGCACGGGAACTGGCGCTGAACAACTTGATGCTGGCGACCTTGCGCGCCGGGCAGCCGGAAATGGCCCGTGCCTGGCTGGAAGTGGCGCTGGCTGCCGGATTTGAGGGGGCGGCGACTCGTCATAACCTCGGCCAGGTAATGGACGCGGCGCAGCTCGCGCCGCTGGCCGACACGCCGGAAGGGCACTACCTGCACTATGTCGGCCAGGCCATCTGGAGCACGCTGGATATCCGGCGCGAAGCGGATGGCCGCCTGCGGGCGGCGTTCTTCCCGGTGCGCCCCGGCTTCAACGTCGAACAGTACGGCCCGGCGGCGATCGGCGGGTTGGAGGGCACGCTCGAGGGCCGGGGCGCTTACTTCCATCTGCGGGACGCCGGCCTGGCGGTGACCTGTCCGGTCGACCTGCTGCGGTCGGGGCCAGACATGCGGGTGCTGGAGCGCTTCGCGGAGGATTGCCAGAACTATGGCGGCGCCGGCGCCACCATCGCCGGCAGCTACATCAAGGTGAGCAACACACCTGAGCAATGACGGCATGGGGCCGGCGGGCGGGGGCCGAAGGGAAAAGCACTCGGCCGGCGCGGGCCGCAGGCTCGGTGGTTGCAGGCAATACCGAGTCGGCAACTGGATACCGACCTTCGTCGGTATGACGGGCTTGGAGGTTATGCGACGAGGGATTCGCCTATGCGCCGATTTGCCCTGTAAACCGAAGCCGGCAAACAGCCCCGCCGTGTTCCCCGCTCACTGCACATCTACCCAGCCCGTCGCCCCGGCGCCCGGAGTTCAAGGCACCGGCGAGCCTGCTTCTGGATACCGGCCTGCGCCGGCATGACGAAGCATCCTGGACGCTGGTGCGCCGCCCAGCCAGGCGATAGCAGCGTCACCCGCTCGCACCGCGCTTTAAACCCGTCGCCCCGGCGCAGGCCGGGGCCCAGGCGCACGGGGTCAAGGCATCGGCGAGCCCGCGTCTGGATACCGGCCTGCGCCGGCATGACGAAGCATCCCGGACGCTGGTGCGCCGTCCAGCCAGGCGATAGCAGCGTCACCCGCTCGCACCGCGTTTCGAACCCGTCACCCCGGCGCAGGCCGGGGCCCAGGAGGCGTTCGGGCCGCTGGGATGCTGGTCGGGCACTTCACGCCTGGGTCAGGTACCAGCGCCAGTCCTGCTCGCCGACCTCGCCCATGAACTGGCGGTATTCCTCCTGCTTGATCGCCAGGTAGACCCTGAGGAAGTCCTCGCCCAGCGCCTCGCGGGCCCATTCGGAGCGTTCCAGAGCCCGGAGTGCGGTAAGCCAGTCGGTCGGCAGCTGTTCGCGGGCCTGGGCGTAGCCGTTGCCTTCGATGGGCGCGCCGGGGTCGAGTCGCTGGCGGATGCCGTGGTGAATGCCGGCCAGCAGCGCGGCGGCGGCGAGGTAAGGATTGGCGTCGGCGCCGCAGATGCGATGCTCGATGTGTCGGCTGGGTGCCGGCCCGCCGGGCACGCGCAGGGAGACGGTGCGGTTGTTGATGCCCCAGGTCGGCGCCAGCGGTGCGTAGCTGTTGGCCTGGAAGCGGCGGAACGAGTTGGCGTGGGGGCAGAAGATCGCCAGGCCGTCGAGCAGTGTGGCGAGCATGCCGGCCACCGAATGCCTGAGCAGCGGCGTGCCCTCCGGCGCCTCGCTGGCGTAGAGGTTGTTGCCCTGCTCGTCGGCCAGGCTGACGTGCATGTGCAGGCCATTGCCGGCCAGGTCGCCGAACGGCTTGGCCATGAAGCAGGCCTGCAACCCGTGGGCGTTGGCCACGCCCTTGACCAGGCGCTTGTAGCGCACCGCCTCGTCCATCGCCTGTAGCGCATCGAAGCGGTGTTCCAGGGTGATCTCCACCTGACCCGGGGCGTACTCGGAAATCGCCGTGCGCGCCGGCAGGCCCTGGGCCTCGCAGGCGGCGTAGAGGTCGTCGAGGAACGCCTGCAACTGCTCCAGCTCATAGATGCCATAGACCTGCGTGGCCTGCGGTCGCTGGCCATTCATCTGCCGCGCGGGCAGCGGCCGGCCGTTTTCGCCGCGCTCGCAGTCGAGCAGGTAGAACTCCAGTTCGGCGGCCATCACTGGGTGGTAGCCGTCGGCCTTCAGGCCGTCGATCACCCGAGCCAGCACGTGCCGCGGGTCGGCCACGGTGGCCGGCATTCCCTGGCTCGGGTGCATGCTCACCTGCAACTGCGCGGTGGGCGAGCGGCGCCAGGGTTGCAGCGCCAGGCTGCCGGGCAGCGGAAAGGACCAGCAGTCGGCATCGCCCACTTCCCAGACCAGGCCGGTGTCTTCGACGTCTTCGCCGTTGATGCTCAGACCGAGGATGGTGCTGGGCAGCGGCCGGCCGTGGCGATAGATCGCCAGCAGCTCCTCGCGGCGCAGCAGCTTGCCGCGCGGCACGCCGTTGGGGTCGATGATGAACAGCTCGAAGCTCTTCACATCCGGGTACTGGGCGAGGAAGGTTTCGGCTTCTTGCGGGTTGGCGAATCGCATGGGAATTCTCGTGTGGGTTAGATGAGCCTGGCGCCGGGAATCGCCAGCAGCTCGCCCAGGCCCTGGTCGAGCGTGGCGATCAGCCGGTCGATGTCGGCCTCGCTGGTGGCCGGGCAGCACAGGGTCATGTTGTGGAACGGGGTGATCAGGATGCCGCGGTTGATCAGATACAGATGCAGGGCCATCTGCAGGCTGTCGTGGAACGCCGCTTCGGCCTCGGCGCCGGTCTTCGGCGACTCGGCGCAGAACTGGAATTCGCAGCGTGCGCCCAACTCGGTCACCGACCAGGCCAGTCCGTGCAAGCGGATCAGCCGGCGCAGGCCCTCGGCCAGGCGCGTGGCCAGCGGCAGCATGTGCGCGTAGGCCTGCTCGGTCATCACCTCGCCGAGGTTGGCGCGCATGCAGTGCATGGCCAGGGCGTTGGCCGACAGGGTGGTGCCCATGCCGCTGTGGCCGTGGCCTTCGCCGTGCTCGCTGGCGTGCTTGCGGGCCAGCTGCATGGCCTGGGCCATCTCCGCCGTGCAGCCGTAGACCGAGCAGGGCACGCCGCCGGCGATGGGCTTGCCGAGGGTGAGGAAGTCTGGCTCCAACCCCCAGGCGCGGGTGCAGCCGCCGGGGCCGGTGGAGATGGTGTGGGTTTCGTCGATGATCAGCAGCGTGCCGCAGGCGCGGGTCAGCTCGCGCAGGCGCTGGTGGAAGCCGGGCTCGGGCAGCACCATGCCGATGTTGGTCATCGCCGGCTCGCAGAGCACGGCCGCCACGTCGCCCTGGGCCAGCGCGGTTTCCAGCGCAGCCAGGTCGTTGAAGGGAATGGCGCGGCTGTAGCGGGTCAGGTCCTGGGCCTGGCCGAGCAGGCCTGGGCGGTGCAGGGTGCGGCCCTCGCGATGGCGCACCAGGGTGTCGTCGACGGTGCCGTGGTAGCAGCCGTCGAACACCAGCACCACGTTGCGTCCGGTGATCGCCCGCGCCCAGCGCAGCACGAAGCGGTTGGCGTCGGTGGCGGTGGTCGCCACCTGCCAATAGGGCAGGCCGAAGCGCTCGGCGAGCAGCTCGCCGGCCACCACCGCGTCCTCGCCGGGCAGCATGGTGGTCAGGCCGTTGCCGGCCTGCTCGGCGATGGCGCGGGCAATGGGGGCCGGCGAATGGCCGAACATGGCACCGGTGTCACCCAGGCAGAAGTCGAGGTAGGCATGCCCGTCCACGTCGTGGAAACGCGCGCCTTCGGCATGGCTGACGAACAGCGGGCAAGGCGTCGACCAGTCGCTCATCCAGTGCATCGGCACGCCGCCGAACAGCGAATGGCGGGCCCGCTCGGCAAGGGCGACGGAGTTCGGATGGGTTTCGATGAAGCGCGCCCGTTCGCGGGCGGCGAGCGTTTCCACGGCGCTTTCGGCGATGCCGCTGGTTGTCATGTCGAACACCTCGTTTGATTTTCAACACATCATGATTTTGTGATCACATATCTGTCAATAGGGCTAGCAATGGTGGGATTTATGCCGATATGCCCGTAGAATGTGATCACAAACAGCAGCATTAGTGCCTGGCAGGCAGGCTGGGATGCGACGGAGAGGTAGCCGAACCCATGAGCGATCAACGGGACAACTTGCAGGCGCAGCTGTACCAACGCATTTGCGAAGCCCTGTTGCAGGGCCGGTTTCAACCCGGCGAGCGTTTGAAGATTCGTGACCTGGCGGCGACCTGGGGCACCAGCCCGATGCCGGTGCGCGCCGCGTTGCAGCGCCTGGTCGCCGAGGGAGCATTGGAGGGCGAGCCGCAGCGCTCGGTACGGGTGCCGCCGATGACCCGCGAGCGCTTCCAGCAGTTGCTGGATGTGCGCCTGGCCCTCGAAGGCTTGGCGGTGGAAGGCGCCGCCGGGCGCCTGGACGCGCGGCAGATGACTGAGTTGCGCGCCGGCGTCGAACGCATGGAGGCGGCTCTGGAGCGTCGCGACGTCGAAGCGTACCTGCATGCCAACAGCCGCTTCCACCTCGATCTGTATGGCGCTTGCGCCAACCCGGTGCTGCTGCGCATGATCGAGACGCTGTGGCTGCAGGTCGGCCCGTTCTTCAATCGGCTGTTCACCGAGGCCGACCTGTCGTTGAGACTCAACGACTTCCACGAGGACTGCCTGCGCGCGCTGGAGGCCGGCGACGGCAAGGCCGCGCGTGCGGCGATGGAGCAGGACCTGCGCTACTTCGGCCAGTTCCTGCTCAATCTACTGAGCCTGGAAGACGCTCCGTAGGATCAGCTTTCCAGCCAGACGTCCCTGGCCCAGTGCCAGACCGAATCCCAGCTTTCGTCGGTCATCTCGCCCTCTTCACCGGACCAGAGCAGCACCTCGCCCTCCAGGTCGACGCAGTAGTAGTCGCCACGATCCTCGCAGATCGGCACCAGGTCCCGCGGCACGCCCAGGTCCCAGGCAGTGGCGGCCACCTCCGGCAGGTAGGTATGGGATTGCGGGTCGGTCACCGTCACCGGCTCCAGCCGGCCGTAGACCACATCGCTGACCTTGAGCAGGAACTCCCGCAGCTCGAAAGGCAGGTTGATCAGCAACTGCTCTTCGATCTCCACCAGCAGCTCTTCGTCCGGCAGCTCCAACGGCACCGGCACTGGTTCGTTGAGTTCACGCAGTTGTTCGATGACTTCTTCCACGACAGGCCCCTCCCCAGAGAAATGCGCGCTTATACAGTAGCCCGGCTTCCGGCGGTATCGCCATGCGCAGCTTGGCAACAAACGGACCGGCGGTTGTTTGGCAAGGTGTGGGGTAAAAATGGCTCTTTGCGGGTCTTGAGACTGGATTGGCAACGGTGTGTTAGGGCTGCTGCCGGTTGGTTGGTGTGCTGGCCACTTTTCGCGCTGTGCTGACGTCTGAAGCATCACTGACACGCGGAAATCAGCCTGCGCGCGGATCATCGGACACAACGAGCAAGCGACAACTTGCCAGCCCGGTACCAAAAATGTCCTTCCCGAGAAACGCAAAAACCCGGGACAACCCGGGTTCAATTCGCAGCCGCGAGTGGACTCAGCCGTTCTGCCGGATCCCCGCGATCAGCCAAGGCTGGTTGTCGCCTTGGGCACGTTCCATGCGCCAGCTTTCGCTGAAGGCTTCGCCCTGGTCGAAGCGCGAGGTCTTGGCCAGGCCGCCGAAGGTGACGGTGGCGACGGTCAGCTCGGTTTGGTCGTCGATGCCGTCCAGCTGTACCTCGAGGTTGTCGATGTAGGTGGACTGGTAGCCATCGCCGAGGCTGGCACGCTCCTGCTTGAGGAAGTCGAGCAGTTGCGGAGTGACGAATTCGGCGATCTTGTCCATCTCGTTGGCGTCCCAGTGCTGCTGCAGGGCCAGGAAGTGCTCGCGGGCGGCGCCGAGGAAGCGCTGCTCGTCGAACCAGGCCGGCGCGTCGATCACCGGCTTGGCGGCCGGGACAGCGCTACCGAACAGCGGGGCGGCTGGCTGCGGCATTTCGCGCTGGTAGGGCGCATGGCCGGCCATGGCCGGTTGCGCCTGTTGGCGGCGCGCCATGAACAGCTTGAAGAGCAGGAAGGCGATCAGGCCGAAGATCAGCATGTCGAGCAGTTGCAGGCCTTCGAAGCCGTCGCCGAACAGCATGGAGGCCAGCAGGCCGCCAGCGGCGATGCCGGCCAGCGGGCCGAGCCAGCGCGAGGCGCCGCTGGCGGCCGGTGCGCGGCCAGGGGTCGCTGCGGTGGCGGTGTTGCTGGGCGCCGTGCTGTCGGCGCGCGGGGCCTGGCGGGTCTGGTGGCTGGGGGTGGAGCCGAAGCTCTTGCCGCCACCGAAGCGCTTGGCATTGGCATCGAGGCTGAGGGTCAGGCCCAGGCACAGGGCCAGGACGAGACTGAGAAAACGTTGCATGGCGAGTGACTCCACTGGGTTGTATGCGCGCGCCATGGTGCACAGGGCGAACGGCGATGGCCAGCGGCAGACTGTTTCCGCTTTTTGCCTGGCACTCAGGCGGCGCGCAGCAGCATGCCCAGCGGGCCGCAGCGCAGTTGCCGACGCAGCAGGGCGCGCAGGTCGGCTTCGGGTTCCTGCGGGTGGCGCAGCCAATGCACGACGGTGCGCAGGTAGGCGGCGGTCAGCGCGCTTTCTTCGAGGATGCGGGCGAGATGGCTGTTATCGCGCCGTGCCGCTTCGCGCCACCACTGCACGGTGCGACTGATGCGCAACAGGCCGAGCACCTGCAGGTGCACGTGCCCAGGCTCCAGCTTGTACAGCAGCATCTGCCCAGTGACCGAGCGGTGCGGGGCGAGGGCGTTCAGCCAGGCGATCAGCAGTTCTTCCAGGCGCTTGCCGGCCGGCAGCTCGAGCAGGTCGGAGGCATGGCTGCGGGTCAGCAGCGCCTGGTCGGCGAGGTCGAACCAGGCCTCCACCAGGTCGTCCTTCTGCGGGTAGTGGCGGGCGATGGCGGCCAGGTCGATCTCCAGCCGGGCGGCGACGTCGAACAGGCGCAGACGCTCCCAGCCGCAGTAGTCGGCGAGGTCGAGGGCGGTATCGAGAATCTGGCGGGCCGTGGGCGAGGATGGGGACATGCTGCACCTCCGCCGCTCAGTATGGCGGCGGCGGGGTGCCTTGATGGGAAGAGGCGACGGGCGGGGAGCGGCCCTGCCCCCGGCAGATCAGAACCGGTAGGCCGCGCCCAGGCGCACGCTCTGTTCGGTCAGGCGCTGATTGAAGTTCTCGCCCCAGATATCGACAGGAATCTTCTTCTGCGTGCCGAAGTCGCTGTAGCGGTACTCGAGGCGGGTCGACCAGTTCAGGCCCAGCCGGTACTCGGCCCCGGCGCCGACCGTCCAGCCGTCCGCGCCCATGGTTTTCGAGTCTGTCGAACCGCCGACGGTCTGCCACTCCCGCGCAACCTTGGCGTAGGCATAGCCGGCGGTGGCGAACAGCAACAGGTCATCGGTGGGCAGATAACCGAACCGGCCCCGCAGGGAGCCGCTGGATTCGATTTCGCTGGTGCCACTGAAGTTGGCGCTGGTGACGCCATTGAGCTTCTGCAGACTGCCGTCGCGGTTGTCGGCGCGGCCGTCGTAGTCCGCCTCCAGGCCCAGCAGCCAGCGTTGCGACAGTGTCCAGTTGTAGCCGAACAGGCCGCCATACTGCGCCGAACGGGGATGGTTCTCCTGCGTCCAGCCGGTCTTGGCGCCGCTGGTCCGGTCGTAGCTGGTGCCTTGGTCGTGGGCCCAGGCGTAACCCGTGTAGAGCCCGACGTATGTGCCCTCGAAGCCTTGGGCCAGGGCGGTCATGGGAATCAGCAGGGCGGTCAGCAGCAGAGTGCGCTTCATGGCGATCCTTGAGCGGGTGGTTGGCAGCTAGTGCAGCCCGAACCCTGGGGAGGGGCAGGCTGCGGCAGAGTCTAGCTGGCCAGTGGCCACTGTTCTAGGGTCGACTGACCGCTGGCTCAGCGCCAGTTGTACAGCTCCTTCTCCGAGAGGCGATGCATCTGCCCGACCTGGGCCTGGAAGGCCTTCATCGAGGCCCAGATGCGGCCATTCAGCTCGGACTGTCCGGCCAGGTCGCCGAGTACCCGCTCGGACTCCTCGCGCAGTGCCGCCAGCACGTCATCGGGGAAGCGCTTCAGTTCGACGCCCTGCTTTTTCAACTCTTCCAGGGCGATGGCATTGTTGTAGACGTAATCGTCGAGCATGTCCTGGGTCGAGGCGCGGGCGGCCTCGCTGACGATCGCCTGCAGGTCGGCCGGCAGGCTGTCGTAGGCCTTCTGGTTGATCAGCAGTTCGATCACCGCCTGCGGTTCCTGCCAGCCAGGGTAGTAATAGTACTTGGCCGCCTTGTGCAGGCCGAAGGCCAGGTCGTTGTAGGGGCTGACCCAGTCGGTGGCGTCGATGGCGCCGGTCTGCAGGGCGGTGAATACCTCGCCGCCGGGCAGGTTGACGGTGGTCGCGCCGAGCCGGCTGAGCACCTCGCCGCCAAGGCCGGGCATGCGGATCTTCAGGCCCTTGAGATCGTACAGGGTATGGATTTCCTTGTTGTACCAGCCGCCCATCTGCATACCGGAGTTGCCCGCCGCCAGCGGCTTCACGCCATAGGGCGCATAGGCCTCGTCCCATAGCTGCTGGCCGCCGCCGTGGCTCAGCCAGGCGTTCATCTCGCTGGTCGACAAGCCGAACGGCACCGCGGTGAAGAACTGCGCCGCCGGCACCTTGCCCTTCCAGTAGTAGGACGCGCCGTGGCCGATCTCGGCGGTACCGCGTGATACCGCGTCGAACACCTCCAGTGGCGGCACCAGCTCGCCGCCGGCATAGACCTTGACGGTCAGCCGCCCGCCGCTCATGGCGTTGACCCGCTCGGCGAAACGGTTGGCGCCGGTTCCCAAGCCCGGATAGTTCTTCGGCCAGGCGGTGACCATCTTCCAGGTGAAGGCCGGCGTCGGCTCGGCGGTGGTCTTCTCGGGTGCGCTGTCGTCCTTGCAGGCGGTCAGGCCGAGCATGGCCAGCAGGGCGGCGGCACCGAACAGGTGGCGGCGGTTCATGGAGTCTCCCTTTTTTCTTGTTAGCCCCACGGGGCGGTTAGAACGCTTCCAGCTTGGCGTAGGCCAGCATCAACCATTTGCTGCCTTCGCCATCGAAATTCACCTGCACCCGCGCCTGCGCGCCAGCGCCTTCGAAGTTGAGGATCACGCCCTCGCCGAACAGCGCATGGCGCACGCGCTGACCGAGGTTGAAGCCGGTCTCCGGCACCGCCGCGCCGGCGAACATGGAGCTGGTACCGGCGTTGCTGCGCGCGCTGCCGCCATAGGGCCGGTTGACGCTGCCGGACAGGCGCACTTCCTGCACCAGCGACGGCGGAATTTCGCGGACGAAGCGCGACACCTTGTTGTAGGTCTCGCTGCCGTACAGCCGACGGGTCTCGGCGTAGGTCACCACCAGCCGCTGCATGGCGCGGGTGATGCCGACGTAGGCCAGGCGGCGTTCCTCCTCCAGGCGGCCGGGCTCTTCCAGGCTCATCTTGTGGGGGAACAGCCCCTCCTCCATGCCAACCAGGAACACCAGCGGGAACTCCAGGCCCTTGGCGCTGTGC
Organism: Zestomonas ipomoeae; assembly: GCF_057128665.1. Classification (NCBI taxonomy): domain Bacteria; kingdom Pseudomonadati; phylum Pseudomonadota; class Gammaproteobacteria; order Pseudomonadales; family Pseudomonadaceae; genus Zestomonas; species Zestomonas ipomoeae. Next base: position 41,315 of record NZ_JBSKHQ010000004.1, on the reverse strand, counting down.
AGGGTCATCAGCTGCACGCTGTCCTCGTGGTCGCCGGCCTGCTGCTCGCCGGCCTCCAGCGAGGCGTGGTCGAGGAAGGCGGTGAGCGGCGACTGATCGTCCTCCAGCTCCTCATGCTCGAAGGCACGGGCGGCGCTGACCAACTCCTCGAGGTTTTCCACCCGCGCCTGGCCCTTCTCGCCCTTCTCGTCGCGGTGATAGGCGAGCAGGCCGGACTGCTCGATCACCGTCTGGGTCATCAGGTGCAGCGGCATCTGCTCGACCTTCAGCGCGAGGGTGTCGACCAGCTCGACGAAGGCGTTCAGCGCGCTGGCGGCGCGGCCGGGCACCAGCTTGTTGCCCACCGCCTGGTGCAGCGCGGTCCACAGCGAGGTGCCGTGCTGGCGGGCGATCTCGCGCAGGGTCTCGACAGTCTTCTCGCCGATACCACGGGCCGGCACGTTGATCACCCGCTCCAGCGCCGCATCGTTGTGGCGGATATGGATCAGCCGCAGGTAGGCCATCGCGTTCTTGATTTCGGCACGCTCGAAGAAGCGCTGGCCGCCGTAGATGCGGTAGGGAATCTTCTCCCGCAGCAGTGCCTCTTCCAGCACCCGCGACTGGGCGTTGGAGCGGTAGAGGATGGCGATCTCGCTGCGTGCCAGGCCGTCCTTGATCGCCCGCTCGATACCCTCCACCACGTAGCGCGCCTCGTCGTGCTCGTTGAAGGCGGCGTACAGGCCGATCGGCTCGCCGTCGCCGCCCTCGGTCCACAGCTCCTTGCCGAGGCGTCCTTGGTTGTTGGCGATCAGCGCGTTGGCGGCCTTGAGGATGCTGGCGGTGGAGCGGTAGTTCTGCTCCAGGCGAATGGTCTCGGCATCCGGGAAGTCGTCGCTGAACTGCTGGATGTTCTCGATGCGCGCGCCGCGCCAGCCATAGATCGACTGGTCGTCGTCGCCGACCACCATCAGGCTGTCGCCGCCACGGGCCAGCAGGCGCAACCAGGCGTACTGCACCGCGTTGGTGTCCTGGAACTCGTCCACCAGGATGTGGCGGAAGCGCCGCTGGTAGTGCTCCAGAAGGCCCGGCTTGTCGCGCCAGAGATCGAGGGCGCGCAGCAGCAGCTCGGAGAAGTCGATCACCCCGGCGCGGGCGCAGGCCGCCTCGTAGGCCTCGTAGATCTTCAATTGGGTCGCGAGGAACAGGTCGCCGCCGGCCTGGATGTTCCGCGGGCGCAGGCCCTCGTCCTTCTGTGCGTTGATCCACCATTGCGCCTGGCGCGCCGGCCAGCGCTGCTCGTCGAGGCCGAGTTCGCGGATCACCCGCTTGACCAGCCGCTGCTGGTCATCGGCGTCGAGAATCTGGAAGTTCTCCGCCAGCCCGGCCTCCTGCCAGTGGGCGCGCAACAGGCGATGGGCCAGGCCGTGGAAGGTGCCGACCCACATGCCCGCCGGGCTGATGCCCAGCAGTTGTTCGATGCGGTGGCGCATCTCGGCGGCGGCCTTGTTGGTGAAGGTCACCGAGAGAATGGAATGGGCCGAGGCGTTTTCCACCTGGATCAGCCAGGCGATGCGATGTACCAGCACACGGGTCTTGCCCGAGCCGGCGCCGGCCAGCACCAGTTGCCGCCCGACCGGAGCGGCCACGGCCTGGCGCTGGGCGTCGTTGAGATAAGCGATGAGGAGTTCGGGATCGTTTTGCATCGCGGCATTCTACGGACGGGGGGAGGGGGCGGCAAACCGGATGGTCGGGTGGTTCTCGGCACCGCCAACAGCCTATGGCGCGGCATCCCTCGGCCAACACAAGGGCGGGTTAGCCGCGCAGCGGCGTAACCCGCCGGACGATTTGTAACCCCCACTCAAGTTCTGCTGCCACTGTGCCAGCCAGCACCACGGCGCGGAGGTAAGCCCCGATCAGCGCGCCCTACAAAACTACAATCTCACACCAACCTCTAATGCACGAACTACAAAAGGTGCAACACACAAACCACCTGCAAATAGGGCAATACAAAATGTCTCCAACCCCACAAGGCCTCTCGTCACCCTTACCACATTAAGAGAAAGAGCAATCATAACCACGCAGGAAGCAACCAATCTAATAAATTCATCAAATTCAATATCTGTCTCCAAGAAAATCTCAACAAGCTGCCTTATCATCAACTGACAAAATACGAAAGCAGTAACAAAAAGAGATAATCGAGCCAGAAATCCATTCTGATACCAATATGAAGAAGCCAGGATAACTAATGGGAGAGCAATCGCCAAAACATGATGAGACGGAGAATAAAACAGCGTAAGCAAACTAAAATATTCAACCCAAATCCATCTCGCGAAGAACAAGAAGACAATGGAAAGCACCAAGTAGCATAAAAATAAAAACCCAACCACACGTCGCTCTAAATCAACTCTCTTCACAATCACACCTCTTACTCATTCCATTCTTTATGTTTTTTATTTCATCCTCATTAGCCAGGTAGGGCGGGCTAGCCGCGTAGCGGCGTAACCCGCCGTTCGATCCCCACAACCCGCACGAAGCCCAACCGCGAAACATTGCCGGTCAATCCATCAACCGCCTCGGCGTGCTCCCGAACATCACCCCGCGCGGGTCAATGACCCGCCCTGGCTGAAGGACAAGTGGGGAGCATTATTCGTCAGCGGGTTTCTATATCGCCGATAATGGCCGGTGTACCGATGTAGGTAATATAAAGAAATGAGCCACTATTAAATGCCTGTGCCGCCGTAGAAATTTGGACGCCAATGATTGCGTTGGCTTCTCTCGGGGCATAGCTTGTAAAGCGATCCAATATCTCCTGGTATTCGTTTCGGTTGCGCTCCACTAAGCTGCGAAGCAGCCCTTTGTTCGATATTTCTACTGTGCCTGTAACTTGGATCATGGAGTAGATTTGCTTGACCTCCATTCCCGCTGGCATTTGATCGGTGCTAAAAAGAATCTTTTCCATAAAATCCTCCGATGTGTGTTCTCAGTACTTCCATGGTTGCGCCCTCGAAGGAAAATCTGAAAAGCTCGAGTTTGCGAAACTCCCCCCGGTTATTCGCGGGGGTGTTTGAGCGCATATTCGCGAGCAGCTTTTTCAGACCATTCCTAATGAAGGTTGCGCCGCCAATTCATATGCTTTTGCCAAGATGACTCGGCGTGCGCGTTGGACGAAATCGCCGTCGTAGCGCGTGGGCAGGGGGGCTTCCCGGTGGGTGTCCGAGGTGCCTGACAAGCGAAGGGTGTCGGCCCGGTGTTTTTTCAATGATCGCGTCCATGCCAACAAGGGGCTTCATGCAGATGGGCCAGAAATGGCGCAGAGGCGGCAAGAGCCGACTCGGCGCAGAGGCTCCCGGATTCTAGGAAGAAGCTCCTGGCCATGGCGTGATGCAACGCACGGTCAGAAGTGCTCACATTCGGGCAGGTTGCCTCGCTTGGCACGCTACAAATGCGCGCAAGTATGCGTTTGGCAAAGCGTGCCCCCTTTCGGGTGCCGCAAGTGTACGAGTCAATCCGCGACGGCGCACCTGATATGTTTCACGGCAGATGCTGCGCGATGCCGGTAGAATTGCCGCCGTTTTATCGACGTCATGGAAGGAGGCTTTCCCATGGATGAACCGTTGATCGGCATCGACCTCGGCACCACCAACAGCCTGGTGGCGGTCTGGCGCGAGGGTCGTGCCGAGCTGATCCCCAATGTGCTCGGCGAGTTCCTCACGCCTTCGGCGGTCAGCGTCGACGAGGACGGCAGCATTCTCGTCGGTCGTGCCGCCCGCGCCCGCCTCACCACCCATCCCGAGCGCAGCGCCGCAGCCTTCAAGCGCTTCATGGGCAGCGACAAGCGCTACCTGCTCGGTGACCAGCGCTTCAGCCCGGAAGAGCTGTCGGCGCTGGTGCTGGGTTCGCTGAAGCAGGATGCCGAGGCCTTTCTCGGCTGCCCGGTCAATGAGGCGGTGATCTCGGTGCCGGCCTATTTCAGCGACGAGCAGCGCAAACGCACCCGCTTCGCCGCTGAGCTGGCCGGGCTCAAGGTGGCGCGGCTGATCAACGAACCGACTGCCGCGGCCATGGCCTACGGCCTGCACGAGCGGGCTTTCGAGCGCAGCCTGATCTTCGACCTGGGCGGCGGCACCTTCGACGTCACCGTGCTGGAGTACGCGCTGCCGCTGATCGAGGTCAACGCCTCCACCGGCGACAACTTCCTCGGCGGAGAGGACTTCACCGCAGCGTTGGTACAGGCCTGCCTGGCGGACTGGGGACTGAGCCGCGATGCACTCGAACCGCTGGCCCTGGCGCGCCTGCTGGACGCCGTCGAGCAGCTCAAGTGCGCCCTGGCCGACGGCCCGCAGACGCTGCGCTGGGAAGGCCGCGAGTGGCAACTGGACGAGGCCCGCGCGCAGCAGATCTGGAAGCCGTTGCTGGCGCGCTTGCGCGCGCCCATCGAGCAGGCCCTGCGCGACGCCCGGCTGAAGCCCTCGGCCCTCGACAGTCTGGTGCTGGTCGGCGGCTCCAGCCGCCTGCCGGTGGTGCAGCAACTGGTGGCGACGCTGTTCGGCCGGCTGCCCTACCGCCATCTCGACCCGGACACCCTGGTCGCCCTCGGCGCCGCTACCCAGGCTGCTTGCCGCGCCCGTGACCAGGCCATCGAGGAGGTGATCCTCACCGACGTCTGCCCCTACACCCTGGGCATCGCCACCACCCAGGGCGAACGCCACGGCATGTTCTCGCCGATCATCGAGCGCAACACCGTGGTGCCGGTGTCGCGGGTGGAGCGCTTCTACAGCGGCCATCCTGAGCAGACCCACGTGCGCGTGCAGGTCTACCAGGGCGAGCAGCCGCGGGTCGCCGACAACCTGTTCGTCGATGCCTTCGAGGTGCCGTTGCCCAGGGGCGATGGTGTGCAGTCGCTGGACATTCGCTTCAGCTACGACATCAACGGCCTGCTGGAGGTGGACGTGATCCTGCCCGACAGCGGCGAGCGCCATAGCCATGTGATCGACCGCAGCCCCAGCGGTCTCGACGAAGCCGCCCGCGCCGCCAGCCACGAGCGGCTGCAGAAGCTGAAGGTGCACCCGCGCGACAGCCTGCCCAACCGCACCCTGCTGGCGCGCCTGGAGCGGGCCTGGGGCCAGGCCCTCGGCGAGCAGCGCCAGCAGATCGGCGAGTGGCTCGCCGAGTTCGAGCGCCTGCTGCTTGGCCAGGACCGCAAGCGCATCGACGCCGGCCGCAGCGAGCTGGGCGGCCTGCTCGACCAGCTGGGCTTGTAGCTCAGGCCTCGCCGCGCAAGACCGCCTGCAGGCCGCCACCTTCGAAGCGCGGCCGGCTACCGGGGGGTGGGCCGTAGCGGTTCGGTAATGAATCGCCGGGCAGGAAGCACAGCGCCAGCGGGGCGAACGGCAGCACGAAGGCGAGCACCAGGAGGAATACCAGCATGCCGAGGCCGAGGCCGATATCGTGCAGCCGGCGCAGGGCGGCACCGAGCAGCCCGAGCAGCGGCAACAGGATCGTCAGCGGATGGCTGTGGAGCAGCAGGTAGCCAGCCAGCGCCGAATAGCCCAGCATCTGCAGGCAAAAGGCGCCCGCGCCGAGGCGCGACCCCAGCCGCCAGACCTGCCAGGCCGGCACTACTTCTTCGCTGGCCTTGCCCAGCAGCAGGCGTTCGCTCCATTGCAGCAGCCCGGCGACGGCCAGGCGCAGGATGCTGGGCATTTCGGCGTTGTCCTTCAATCGCTGCAGCGCGCGCAACTGCTTGGTGCGCGGCGGCGCGCCGGCAATCAGCACGCCGAGGGCGTCCAGGGCGCTGTTGTAGGCCGGCTGCAACTCCCCCAATAGATCCTGGCCCGGCCGCGCCGGTTTGCCGCGTACCAGGCCGTTGCGGAACGCTTCGAACCAATCCGCCTGGCTCCGGTAATCGGCCAGGGCGCGCAGCGCCTCGGTGCGCTGCTGCTGGGACAGCGACGGGTCGTGGTGTAGCACCGCATACAGCAGCATGGCGCTCATCGGTTGTTGTTCGATGGCTTCGTCGCTCTGCTCGGCGCACTGAAACAGTTGCTCGCTGCTCAGCGGCGCGCGGCTCGCCAGGAAGCGCTCCACAGTCAACGGCAGGCGTTGCCCCAGCAGCGCTTCGATCGGCTGATCCTGCCGCAGGAACTGATGCAGGGCTTCGAAATGGCCATCCCGCCCGTGCAGCACCTGCAGGGTCTTGATCAGCGGCACCGCCGGATGGCCGGGCGTGGTGGGCAGGGCGGCGAGCACGTCGCCCTCCAGCAGGTCGAGCCAGCGCTGCGGTGCGCACAGCAGGTTGAGCAAAAACTCGTTCTGGCGTTGCCAGGCCCAGCGCAGCTCGGCATCAACGCCCGCCGGCAACGGCCATTCCACACTCTCCTTGGCCAGTTGCAGGGTCGTGCGCAGCTTGCTCAGTTGCAGCGCGCTGCCTTCCAGCAGGCCGGCTTTGTGCAGCCGGTGCAGGTCGCGCAATGCGAACGGCCAGCGCCGCTGCAACCAGAACCAGGCCAGGCGGCTGGCTTCGTTGCCGGGGCTGCTCAGCGTAGCCTCCAGCACCGGCTCGGCTTCGTCACTGGCCAGGTAGGCGCGCAGCGCGCGCGGCACCGGCGCCTGCTGCAGCCAGGCCAGGCGCAGCTGGGCGTGGCGCTGCAGGCCCTCGAGGATCAGCCGGTCCAGCGGGTCGCTGGGCGGCGCGGCGGCGAGAATGTCGCGCAGCAAGGCATCGTCGCCACGCTCCAGTGCCCAGGCATGGCGATACAGGCGCAGCAACGGATCGCGACCGTCGTCGCCGAGCAGGGCGATCAGCAAGGCCTGTTCGTTGACGCCCAGGCTCCACTCCAGGTAGAGGCCGGCCACGCCGGGAAGCTCGTCGGCCACGGCCCTGGCCCAGCGCGCGCGGGTTTCCGGTGCCTGCATCGGGCCGCCGCCATAGGCCTGGGCCGCCTGGTCCCAGTCCTGCGGCCAAGCCTGGTAGGGCTTGGCGGGGTCGAGGGCGAGGATCAGCAACGGCAGGCGCGTCGGGGCGTCGCGGCGGCAGGCGTTCAACAGCCCCTCGGCGGCTTGCGGCAGGCGCCGCTCGCGCCATAGCCACAGCCATTGCTCGCGGGCCAGCGCGGTTTCGCCCAGCGCCTCGGCCTGGCAGGCCAGCCAGTAGCGCCAGTCGAGGTCGTCCGGCGTGCGCTGGAGGCGCTCCTGGCACAGCGTGAGCAGGCTCGATATGCCGACCCCGGCCCGCGTGCACCAGGCCAGCAACAACTCCGGGATGCGCGCCTGATCCGGCAGCGGCTGCGCGCCATGCAGCTGCAGCGCGAAGGCCAATTGCTCGGCGGACTGGCGGCGGAACAGGTGTTCCAGGTGGTGCAGATACCAGATGCTTTCCTGCTGGGCCTCCCAGGACCAACTGGCGGCGCTGCTGAAGTCGAACAGGTCGTCTTCGTTGGCGATCTCGTTCAGGCGCTGGTCGATGGCCTCGGCTTGCTGTGGGTCCAGTTCGCCGAGGCGCTGTTGCCAGGTCATGCGCTGCAACAGCGGGCGGGCACAGGCATGGGCCAGCGGCCGGGCGTTGAGCAGCTCCTGCAACAGCGGCCAGTGCAGGGCATCCAGTTCTTCCAGGGTGCTCTGGTCGAGTTGCTCGATATAGCGCAACCAGGCGTCCGGCAGGAAACGCTGGGCCGGGTCGGCGAGCAGGTTGCGGAAGGCTTCGAGCAGCGCCGGCACGCTTTCGTGCTCAGGGGCCGGCGTGGACTCGGCGGTCGTCGGCTCCTGCTCGCGGGCCAGTGCTTGCGCTTCTTCGTAGGCGCGGCGCAGGCGCTGGAAGCCCTCGGGGTCGGTTTCCGGGTGATGGTGCGGCAGGCGGCCGCGGTAGGCATCGCGAATGACCTCGAGGTCATTGGTGGCGGCGATGCCCAGGGTGTCCCAGCACGAGGTGGTCATGACCAGTCGAACTCCTGCAGGCTGTCGGGTTTGTCCAGCTCCGGCAGCTCGATGTGCCAGGGCAGCGCGCGCAGGGGCGACTGCTCGTGGAAGCACAGGTGCTGGATCATCTCGTGGTTACCGGGGTGGCCGCCGGCATGGCTCAGGCAGGCTTGCAGCTCGACCGGCTGCTCGATGTTCAGGTACATCCAGAACACCCGGCCGAACAGGAAGCCGCTGATGTAGGCGGGCCAGCTGCGGTAGTAGTACTGCGCGCGCAGGGCCAGGCGCTGCTGCAGCCACAGGCTTTCCGCCAGGTCGACCCAGCCGTTGCGCAGGCCGCAGCGGATCAGGAAGCCCATGCGCCCCAGGTCCCAGGAGCGAATGCCGCCCGCGCCGCACTCGCTGGCGGTGCGGGCGGCGAACTCGTAGAGCACCCGTGTGCGCTCGTCCAGCTCGGCGAGGGTGGCTCGCCATTGGCTCGGCGACTGCCGGTCGAAATCGTAATAGGCCGGAGCGAGGCGCGCGGCATGGCCGTTGTCGGCCATGCCCTCGATCGTCTCCAGCAGTCCGCCGCGGTCGGTGATGCCCCAGCTATGGTTGAGGTCGACGCCGCTGCGTACCTCGGGGCTGTAGAAGCCGGGCTCGGTGTAGCCGGCTTCCTGATTGATCCCCACCATCGGGGCGGACAGCGCGAGGAGCCAATGCTGCTGCGATTCGTCCATGAATGCCTCCGGACGGGCCGAGGGTCGGCCCGGATCGATTTCAAAGGCCGGCATTCTACTGGCACAGGGCTGCGCGCAAGCAGCCTGGCGGGCAGGTTGTGAAGCCTTTCACGGGATAGCCGCGGAAGCGCTCGATCATTTGTATATACATTAAGCTTGACTGATGGGTCATTTGCTTCTATTTGTATGTACAAATAAATCAAGGGACATGCCATGCCCACTTCGACCCGCAGCTGGATCAACCTGCGCCTCGCCAGTCTCGATCCGGACCGGCCGCAGCCCTACGGCCTGCTCGACGATCTGGCGGCAGTAGAGGTCGCCGACGGCGTGATCCAGCGCCTGGTGCCGATGGCCGAGTGGCGGTCGTCGGCCGATGCCGAGGTGATCGACGGCGAGGGGCGTTGCCTGACGCCGGGGCTGATCGACTGCCATACCCACCTGGTCTGGGGTGGCGACCGCGCCGCGGACTTCGAGCGGCGGCTGAACGGCGCCAGCTACGCCGAGATCGCCGCGGCCGGCGGCGGCATCCGTTCCACCGTGGCGGCCACCCGCGCCGCCAGCGAGCAGCAGTTGTTCGAGGCCGCGCTGCCGCGCCTGCAGGCGCTGCTGAACGAGGGCGTGACCACGGTCGAGATCAAATCCGGCTACGGCCTCAGCCTGGAGCACGAGCTCAAGCAGCTGCGCGTCGCTCGCCGCCTCGGCGCCGAGCGGCCGCTGCGGGTGCGCACCACCTTGCTGGCGGCGCACACGGTGCCGGCGGAGTTCGCCGGCAATGCCGATGGCTATATCCAGCGCGTGTGCGAGGAGATCCTGCCGGCCGCCGCCGAGGCCGGCCTGGCCGATGCGGTGGACCTGTTCTGTGAAACCGTCGGCTTCACCCCGGCGCAGAGCCGCCGGGTGTTCGAGCGCGCCCGCCAGCTCGGCCTGCCGATCAAGGGCCATGTGGAGCAGCTGTCCGACCAGGGCGGCGCGCGACTGGTGGCGGAGTTCGCCGGGCTGTCCGCCGATCACCTGGAATACCTCGACGAGTCCGGCATCGCCGCGCTGGCCGCCTCCGGAACCGTCGCCGTGCTGCTGCCCGGCGCCTTCCTGTTTCTCAACGAGACGCGCAAGCCGCCGGTTGCTGCCCTGCGCGCCGCCGGCGTGCCGCTGGCGGTGGCCAGCGACCTCAACCCCGGTACCTCGCCGTTCGCCTCGCTGCGGCTGATGGGCAACCTGGCCTGCACGCAGTTCGGCCTGACCCCGGAAGAAGCCCTCGCCGGCATGACCCGCGAGGCCGCCCGCGCCCTGGGCCTGGCCGATCGCGGAATGATTCGCCCCGGCCTGCGCGCCGACTTCGCCCTGTGGGATGTCGGGCATCCCGCGCAACTGATCTACGAACCCCTGACCCCGCGCCTGTGGCAGCGGGTGCTGGAGGGAGAGCCGCGATGAACACCGATATGAGCCTCTGGAGCGGCCGCGTCGACGCCGACGAAGGCCCGCGCGCGCTGCGCTGGCACCAGTGCGTGCGCCCCATCGAGAACGCCGACGCCAGCGGCGTGGCGCTGCTCGGCTTCGCCAGCGACGAGGGCGTGCGCCGCAACCAGGGTCGGGTCGGCGCTGCCGAAGGGCCGTTGGCGCTGCGCAAGGCGCTGGCCAACCTGGCCTGGCACGGCTCGCAGCCGGTCTACGAGGCCGGCGACGTGCGCTGCGAGGGCGAGGAGCTGGAAGGCGCCCAGCAGGCCCTCGGCGACGCCGTCGCCGCGCTGCTCAAGGCCGGCCACCTGCCGCTGGTGCTCGGCGGCGGCCACGAGACCGCCTGGGGCACCTTCCAGGGTTTGGCCCAGGCGCGGCCGGAGGCACGCTTCGGCATCATCAACCTGGACGCCCACTTCGACCTGCGCCGCGCCGCCCGTGCCAGCTCCGGTACGCCCTTCGCCCAGATCGGCGCCTGGCACCGCGAGCGCGGCCGGCCGTTCGACTACCTCTGCCTCGGCGTCGCCGAGCCGTCCAACAGCGCCGCGCTGTTCGACAACGCCCGCGACTTCGGCCTCACCTGGTGGCTCGACGAGGACCTCGACGCGCAGCGCCTGCCGGCGCTGCTGGAGCGCATCGACGCCTTCTGCGACGGGGTCGACGCCGTGCAGCTGTCCATCGACCTCGACGTGCTGCCGGCCAGCGTGATGCCCGCCGTCAGCGCCCCGGCCGCCCGTGGCGTGCCGCTGGAATTCATCGAAGCCATCGTCGACCGGGTCAAGGCCAGTGGCCGCCTGGCCCTGGCCGAGGTGGTGGAGTTCAACCCGCGTTTCGACATCGACAACCACGGCGCCCGCAGCGCCGCCCGACTGCTCTGGAAATTGGCCCGCTGACGGCCAGGAGAACAACAATGACCGGACCCCGTACCCTGCGCGCGCCCCGTGGCGGCGAGCTGACCTGCAAGAGCTGGCTGACCGAGGCCGCCTACCGCATGTTGCACAACAACCTCGACCCCGAGGTGGCCGAGCACCCGGACAAGCTGGTGGTGTACGGCGGCATCGGCAAGGCGGCACGCAACTGGGAGTGCCTGGACAGCATCCTCGATACCCTCAAGCGGCTGGAAGACGACCAGACCCTGCTGATCCAGTCCGGCAAGCCGGTCGGCGTGTTCCAGACCCACGCCGACGCGCCGCGAGTGCTGCTGGCCAACTCCAACCTGGTGCCGCACTGGGCGACCTGGGAGCACTTCCACGAGCTGGATCGCAAGGGCCTGATGATGTACGGCCAGATGACCGCCGGCAGTTGGATCTACATCGGCTCCCAGGGCATCGTCCAGGGCACCTACGAGACCTTCTACGCGGTGGCCAACCAGCATTTCGACGGCAACCCCAAGGGCCGCTGGATTCTCACCGGCGGCCTCGGCGGCATGGGCGGCGCGCAGCCGCTGGCGGCGACCATGGCCGGTTTCTGCATGCTGGCGGTGGAGTGCGACGAGACGCGCATCGACTTCCGCCTGCGCACCCGTTACCTCGACCACAAGGCCAGCAGCCTGGACGAAGCGCTGCGCCTGATCGACGACGCCAGGCGCGAGGGCCGGGCGATCTCCGTCGGCCTGCTGGGCAACGCCGCCGAGGTGTTCCCCGAGTTGGTCAAGCGCGGCGTGACCCCGGACTGCGTCACCGACCAGACCAGCGCCCACGACCCGCTGCACGGCTACCTGCCGGCCGGCTGGAGCATGGAGCAGTGGCGCGCCGAGCAGCAGAACGCGCCGCAGGCGGTGGTCAAGGCGGCCAAGCAGTCGATGGCGGTGCAGGTGCGGGCCATGCTCGACCTGCAGGCGCGCGGCGCGGCGACCCTCGACTACGGCAACAACATCCGCCAGATGGCGCTGGAAGAGGGTGTGCAGAACGCCTTCGACTTCCCCGGCTTCGTCCCCGCCTATATCCGCCCGCTGTTCTGCGAAGGCATCGGCCCGTTCCGCTGGGTGGCGCTGTCCGGCGACCCCGAGGACATCTACAAGACCGACGCCAAGGTGAAGGAGCTGATCCCCGACGACCCGCACCTGCACAACTGGCTGGACATGGCCCGCGAGCGCATTGCCTTCCAGGGCCTGCCGGCGCGCATCTGCTGGGTCGGCTTGAAGGACCGCGCGCGCCTGGCGCTGGCGTTCAACGAGATGGTCGCCAACGGCGAGCTGAAGGCGCCCATCGTCATCGGCCGCGACCACCTGGACTCCGGCTCGGTGGCCAGCCCCAACCGCGAGACCGAAGCCATGCGCGACGGCTCCGACGCGGTGTCCGACTGGCCGCTGCTCAACGCCCTGCTGAACACCGCCGGCGGCGCCACCTGGGTCTCGCTGCACCACGGCGGCGGGGTGGGCATGGGCTTCTCCCAGCATGCCGGGGTGGTGATCGTCGCCGACGGCACTGACGCGGCGGCCAGGCGCCTCGGCCGGGTGTTGCGCAACGACCCCGGCACCGGGGTGATGCGCCACGCCGACGCCGGCTACGAGATCGCCCAGCGCTGCGCCCGCGAGCAGGGGCTCGATCTGCCGATGCTGAAAACGGAGTGAACGGTAGGTTGGGTTGAGCCGCGCAATTTGTAGGTTGGGGCGAAGCGCATCATTCGTAGGTTGGGTTGAGCGGAGCGATACCCAAGGAGCGGGGCCCCAGCCATGCACGTTTGCCAAGGCCGCCATGGTGGGTATCGCTGCGCTCAACCCACCCTACGGTCCCAACGGATTTTTCGGACGCCCAGCGTCCCCCTGATTACGACCGGCCCCCATGGCCATCCGAGGACACGAACATGTACGACCTGCTGATCAACCCCGGCCGCATGAGCCTCGCCGAGCTGCGCCGCGTCACCGCCGAGCCGGTGCGCCTGCGCCTGGCCGACGAGGCCCGCGCGGTCATCGCCGCCTCCGCCGCCACCGTCAGCCAGCTGCTCGCCGAGGGGCGGGTGATCTACGGCATCAACACCGGCTTCGGCCTGCTCGCCAACACCCGCATCGAAGCCAAGGACCTGGAGGTTCTGCAGCGCTCCATCGTGCTGTCCCACGCCGCCGGCATCGGCGCGCCGATGGACGAGGGCACCGTGCGGCTGATGATGGTGCTGAAGATCAACTCCCTGGCCCGCGGCCATTCCGGCATTCGCCAGGTGGTGCTGGATGCGCTGATGCGCCTGCTGGAAACCGAGGTCTACCCCTGCGTGCCGGTGAAGGGCTCGGTGGGCGCCAGCGGCGACCTGGCGCCGCTCGCTCACATGAGCGCGGTGCTGCTCGGCGAGGGCGAAGTGATCCACCAGGGCCAGCGCCTGCCGGCCGCCGACGGGCTGCGCATCGCCGGGTTGCAACCGCTGACCCTGGCGCCGAAGGAGGGACTGGCCCTGCTCAACGGCACCCAGGCCAGCACCGCCTTCGCCCTGCGCGGGCTGTTCGCCGCCGAGGACCTGTTCGCCAGCGCGTTGGTCTCCGGCGCGCTCTCGGTGGAGGCGGCCAAAGGCAGCCGCACGCCGTTCGATGCACGCATTCACGCCGTGCGCGGCCAGCCGGGGCAGATCGACGTCGCCGCCGCCTACCGCCGCCTGCTCGACCACAGCGAAATCGAAGACAGCCATCGCAGCTGCGAGAAGGTGCAGGACCCGTACTCCCTGCGCTGCCAGCCGCAGGTGATGGGCGCCTGCCTGGACCAGATCCGCCACGCCGCGCGGGTGCTGGAGATCGAGGCCAACGCCGTCTCCGACAACCCGCTGGTATTCCCGGAAGACGCGCAGATCCTCTCCGGCGGCAACTTCCACGCCGAGCCGGTGGCCTTCGCCGCCGACAACCTGGCGCTGGCCATCGCCGAGATCGGCTCGCTCTCCGAACGGCGCATGGCGTTGCTGATCGACTCGCACCTGAGCGGCCTGCCGCCGTTCCTGGTGGAGAACGGTGGGGTCAACTCCGGCTTCATGATCGCCCAGGTCACCGCCGCTGCCCTGGCCAGCGAGAACAAGACCTACGCCCACCCGGCCTCGGTGGACAGCCTGCCGACTTCGGCCAACCAGGAGGACCACGTGTCCATGGCCGCCTTCGCCGGCCGCCGCCTGCTGGACATGGCGGAAAACACCGCCGGCATCCTCGCCGTGGAGCTGCTCGCCGCCGCCCAGGGCGTGGAATTCCGCCGCCCGCTGCGCACCTCCGAACTGCTCGAAGGTGCCATAGGCCGCCTGCGCGAGCGCGTGCCGTTCTACGACAAGGACCGCTACTTCGCCCCGGACATCGAAGCCGCCAGCGCTCTGATCCGCGCCGGTTCGTACAACGACTACGCCACGGCGGGGTTGTTGCCGAGCCTGTGATGCAGGCATTGGTAGGGCCATTCGCCTGACGCCGCGTCAGGCGAATGAATTCGCCCCTACGGGCGCAGTCGTCAGCCGCAGGGCGGGTGGAACCCGCCGCCTCACGGGGCCTCGGCGGGTTGCACCCGCCCTACGTGGTTTTCGGTCAGCTTCGTAGCCCGGATAAGCGCCAGCGCAATCCGGGACCACGCTTCCCGGATTGCGCCGCGTGCTGCGACTTATCCGGGCTACGTTCTGGTTCTAAAGGTGGTTCCTGCGTACCTGTAGGGGCGAATTTATTCGCCTGGCGGCGTATCAGGCGAATAAATTCGCCCCTACAGGCGCAGCCCGAGCCGCTTCGTCTCTGCACAGGTATGCTATGCCGCCATGAGCACCGCCGACGCCCCGCAGTACCAGCGCATCAAGAGCCACATCCTCGCCGCCATCCGTGCCGGCGAGCTGCGGCCGGGCGACCGCATTCCGGCGGAGACCAGCCTGGCCGAGCAATTCGGCGTCAGCCGCATGACCGTTAACCGCGCCATCCGCGAGCTGGCCGATGCCGGCGTGGTCGAGCGCTTCGTCGGCGATGGCACCTACATCGCCGAGCCGCGGGCCGAGTCGCCGCTCACCGAGATCCGCAACATCGCCGAGGAAATCCGTGCCCGCGGCCATGAATACAGCGCCCGCATCGTGCACCTGGAACAGCTCAGTGCCAACGCCGAGCTGGCCCAGCGCCTGGCCGTGCGCATCCAGGAGCCGGTGTTCCACAGCCTGATCGTGCATTGCGAAAACGAAATCCCGGTGCAACTGGAAGACCGCTACGTCAACCCTGCGCTGTGCCCGGACTACCTCGAACAGGACTACACCCAGCTCACCCCCAACCAGCACCTCAGCCGCACCTGCCCGCTGACCGACATCGAGCACCTGCTCAGCGCCCGCCTGCCCGGTGCGCGCGAGCAGGAGCTGCTCGGTATCGACGCCGACGAGCCCTGCCTGCTGCTGCTGCGCCGCACCTGGTCCGGCGGTCGCCTGGTCAGCGTCGCCCAACTCTGGCACCCCGGCAGCCGCTACGCCCTGCGCGCCCACATCCATCTGGCCGACGGCGGCGAGGGCTGACCTCGCGCGTCACTGCGGCTCGCGATAGCGCCGCGCCTCCTCCACCAGCCAGTCGCGGAAGGCTTGCAGCGCCGCCGACTCCACCTTGCGCTCGGGAATCACCAGGTAATAGGCCTTGTCGTTGACACTGGCGTGCTCCCTGGCGATCACCAGGCGACCTTCGGCCAGTTCGCGCTGGATCAGGAACGGCGGGATCAGCGCCACGCCCATGCCGTGTTCGGCCGCCTGGGCGAGCATGGAGAACAGCTCGTAGCGCGGCCCGGTCATGTCCCGCGGCACGCTGAGGCCGAGGGAGGCGAACCACTGGCGCCAGGCATAGGGGCGGGTGCTCTGCTGCAGCAGCGGCAGGCCGGCGATGGCCTCGGCATCGACGCGGGTGCGCCCGCCGAGCAGGTCCGGGCTGCACACCGGCATGGCGTTCTCCGGCATCAGGTAATGGCACTGGGTACCGGACCAGTCGCCGTCGCCGAAATACAGCGCGGCGTCGAACTCGGTATCGGCGAACAGGAACGGCCGGGTGCGGTTGGTCAGGTTCACCGTCACTTCCGGATGCAGGGCCTGGAAGCGCTTCAAGCGGGGCAACAACCACTGGGTGCCGAAGGTCGGTACCACCGCCAGTTCCAGACCGTCGGCACCGTGCTGGCCCATCACCGACAGGGTGTCGCGTTCCACCGCATCCAATTGCGCGGCGACTCGCCGGCTGTAGCCGCGTCCGGCCTCGGTGAGCTTGACCCCGCGCCGCGAGCGGCGGAACAGCGCGATGCCGAGGAATTCCTCCAGCCCGGCGACCTGCCGGCAGATCGCGCTCTGGGTCAGCGCCAGTTCCTCGGCGGCGCGGGTAAAGCTCTCATGGCGTGCGGCCGCCTCGAAGGCGAGCAGGGCGGCGGTACTGGGGATCTTGCGGCGCATGCGCTGACCTCACTAATCTGGCGCTGATACAGGCATCAATCTTTCCACGGAATGAGAAAAACGCACAATGCCGTGCAAAATCCTCGTTTGCCCAGATCGCCAGGGCTGCCTAGGATGAATGCACGACCCACGTATTTCCGAGGAATTCCCGAATGGCCAAGGCAAGCTTCAACTGGATCGACCCGCTGCTGCTGGACCAGCAGTTGACCGAGGAAGAGCGCATGGTGCGCGACAGCGCCCAGCAGTTCGCCCAGGACAAGCTGGCCCCTCGGGTGCTGGAAGCCTTTCGTCACGAGCAGACCGACCCGGCAATCTTCCGCGAGATGGGCGAGACCGGCCTGCTCGGCGCCACCATCCCGGAAACCTACGGCGGCAGCGGCCTGAACTACGTGTGCTACGGCCTGATCGCCCGCGAAGTGGAGCGCATCGACTCCGGCTATCGCTCGATGATGAGCGTGCAGTCGTCGCTGGTGATGGTGCCGATCCATGAGTTCGGCAACGAGGCGACCAAGCAGAAGTACCTGCCTAAGTTGGCGTCTGGCGAATATATCGGCTGCTTCGGCCTGACCGAGCCGAACCACGGTTCCGACCCGGGCTCTATGGTCACCCGCGCCAAGAAGGTCGACGGCGGCTACCGTCTCTCCGGCAGCAAGATGTGGATCACCAACAGCCCGATCGCCGACGTGTTCGTCGTGTGGGCGAAAGACGACGCCGGCGAGATCCGCGGCTTCGTGCTGGAAAAGGGTTGGGAAGGTCTGAGCGCCCCGGCGATCCACGGCAAGGTCGGCCTGCGCGCCTCGATCACCGGCGAGATCGTCATGGACAACGTGTTCTGCCCCGAGGAGAACGCCTTTCCCGACGTGCGCGGCCTGAAAGGTCCGTTCACCTGCCTGAACTCCGCCCGCTACGGGATTTCCTGGGGCGCGCTGGGCGCTGCCGAGTTCTGCTGGCACACCGCGCGTCAGTACTGCCTGGATCGCCAGCAGTTCGGCCGCCCGCTGGCCGCCAACCAGTTGATCCAGAAGAAGCTGGCCGATATGCAGACCGAAATTACGCTCGCGTTGCAGGGCTGCCTGCGCCTCGGCCGCATGAAGGACGAAGGCACCGCCGCGGTGGAAATCACCTCGATCATGAAGCGCAACAGCTGCGGCAAGGCCCTGGACATCGCCCGCCTGGCCCGCGACATGCTCGGCGGCAACGGCATCAGCGACGAGTTCGGCGTGGCCCGCCACCTGGTCAACCTGGAGGTGGTCAACACCTACGAGGGCACCCACGACGTGCACGCACTGATCCTCGGCCGCGCGCAGACCGGCATCCAGGCGTTCTTCTGACCTGCGCCCCTCACCCTTTGGGAGAGGGGGCCAACCGTGTATCCCTAGGAGTTTCCGCCATGCCCGGTGCCCTCTCGCATATTCGCGTACTCGACCTGTCCCGCGTGCTCGCCGGGCCCTGGGCCGGGCAGATTCTCGCCGACCTCGGCGCCGAGGTGATCAAGGTCGAGCGCCCCGGCAGCGGCGACGATACCCGCCACTGGGGCCCGCCGTTCCTCAAGGATGCCGAGGGCGAGAACACCCCCGAGGCGGCCTACTACCTCTCGGCCAACCGCAACAAGCAGTCGGTGACCATCGACTTCACCCAGCCCGAGGGCCAGCGGCTGGTGCGCGAGCTGGCGGCGCGGTCGGACATCCTCATCGAGAACTTCAAGGTCGGCGGCCTGGCGGCCTACGGCCTGGACTACGCCGCGCTGAAGGCGGCCAATCCCCGGCTGATCTACTGCTCGATCACTGGCTTCGGCCAGAGCGGGCCTTACGCCAAGCGCGCCGGCTACGACTTCATGATCCAGGGCCTCGGCGGGCTGATGAGCCTGACCGGTCGCGCCGAGGGCGAGGAGGGCGCCGGCCCGGTGAAGGTCGGCGTGGCGCTGACCGACATCCTCACCGGTCTCTATTCCACCGTGGCCATGCTCGCCGCCCTGGCCCATCGCGACCAGACCGGCATTGGCCAGCACATCGACATGGCCCTGCTCGACGTGCAGGTGGCCTGCCTGGCCAACCAGGCGATGAACTACCTGACCACCGGCAACGCGCCCAAACGCCTGGGCAATGCCCACCCGAACATCGTGCCGTACCAGGACTTTCCCACCGCCGATGGCGACTTCATCCTCACCATCGGTAACGACGGCCAGTTCCGTAAGTTTTGCGAGGTCGCCGGCCTTACGGCTTTGGCCGACGACCCGCGCTTTTCCACCAATAAGGCTCGCGTCGCCCATCGCGGCGAGCTGATCCCGCTGATCCGCCAGGCCACGGTGTTCAAGACCACCGCCGAGTGGGTCGCCCAGCTGGAGGCGGCCGGCGTGCCCTGCGGGCCGATCAACGACCTGGCCCAGGTGTTCGCCGATCCCCAGGTGCTGGCCCGCGGCCTGCGCGTCGAACTGCCGCATCCGCTGGGCGGCACGGTGCCGCAGGTGGCCAGCCCGATCCGCCTGTCGGAGACGCCGGTGGAGTATCGTCAGGCGCCGCCGCTGCTCGGCGAGCACACCGCGAAGGTGCTCGGCGAGGTGCTGGGGCTGAGCCCGCAACGCATCGACGAACTGCGCGGCGCCGGCGTGCTCTAAGCGCTGCGGTGCAGCGCGGCGGCGCTCGCCGCTGCGCTTTGACTTCCCCACCCCCTGGTCGATGCTTTCAGCTATGAATCGCTCCCTGGAAGGAGACGGCCATGGCTGCCGATACCCAGCTGGACGTCCCGGCGGAACTGGATGTACGCCGCGACTCCATGGACTTTCGCGACCTGATCTATTCGGCGTCGCTCTGCCCGTTGCCAGTCGAGCTGTACCCCGACTGGCCGCGGCTGAACATTCTTGACCAGGGCGCGGAAGGCGCCTGCACCGGTTATGCCCTGGCCGCACTGATCGATTACCTGCGCGCCGGCGATACCAGGGTCAGCCCGGACATGCTGTTCGCCATGGCCAGGCGCTACGACCAGTGGCCGGGCGAGAACTACAACCACAGCAGCACCCGCGGCGCCATGAAGGGTTGGTACAAGCACGGCGCCGTGGCGGCCGAGGTTTGGCCGGCGGACTATCGCGGCGGACTGACCCCGCAGATCCAGCAACAGGCCCAGGAGGTTCCCCTCGGCGCCTATTTTCGCGTGCTGGCGCGCATCAACGACGTGCAGGCGGCGCTGCGCGACGTCGGCGTGCTGCTGGCCTCCGCCGCCACCCACAGCGGCTGGGAGGAGCCGCCAGGCGGGGTGATCCGCTGGAACGATGCCGAGCCGCCGGGAGCCGGGCATGCCTTCGCCATCGTCGGCTACAACCGCGAGGGCTTTCTCATCCAGAACTCCTGGGGCGCGGGCTGGGGCGGGCTGGCGGTGGACGGCCGGTCGCGCGCCGGCGTGGCCCTGTGGACCTACGCGGACTTCGAAGCCAACGTCTGGGACGTCTGGGTCGCCCAGCTCGGGGTGCCGGTGGACTACCGGGTGAGCGATACCGCCAGCCGCTACGTGGCCGCCGGCGGCACGGCGCGTCCGGCATCCGGCGGGCCGCGTCCGGAGCTGATCGCCCTCAACTACCTGCACATCGACGATGGCATCTTCGATCCAATCGGCGAGTTCGCCTCCTCGCCAGCGCAGCTCGACGGCATCATCAGCCATTTGCAGCTGCATCGGCCCAAGCACCTGCTGCTGTATGCCCACGGCGGGCTGAACCAGGTCAGCAATGCGGCGATGCGCGTCTACAAATGGCGCCGCGCCTTCGCCGACAACGGCGTGCACGACCTGCACTTCATCTGGGAAAGCGGCCTGCGGGAAGAGCTGGCCGATGTGCTGCGCAGCAAGCGCGAAGCGGCGGACGACCGCGTCGGCGCGCTCAGTTCCTGGTGGGACAACCAGCTGGAAAAGCTCGCCCAGCCGCTCGGCCACTCCCTCTGGCAGGAGATGAAGCGTGATTGCGAACGGGCCTTCCTGCCGGAAGCCGCCGGCAGCCAGACCCTGCGCCGGCTGATCGCCTGGCTCGCCCAGCAGGGCCCGGCGGCGCCGCGCGTGCATCTGGTCGGGCACAGCGCCGGGGCAATCTGGCAGGCGCGCCTGCTGCAGGTCTGGCACGCCCTCGGAGGGCCGCCGCTGGACAACCTGATCCTGCTGGCACCGGCCAGCAGTCTGGCACTGCATCAGGAACGGGTGGCGCCGCTGCTTGGCCAGCAGGTGCGCCAGCAGCACCTGTTCCTGCTCTCGGACGTGGACGAGCGCGCCGACAACGTCGCGCTGATCTACCGCAAGTCGCTGCTGTATTTGGTGAGCAACGCCTTCGAGGACAAGTGGCAGCAGGTTCCCCTGCTGGGCATGGCGCGCTACCACGGCGCGCCGCAGCCGCCGAGCGGCCACCTCTACGTCGCCGGTCGCGACAGCCGGTGGAGCCGCGCCACCAGCCACGGCGGCTTCGACAACGACCCCTACACCATGGACAGCCTGCTGGCGCTGGTCCTCGGCAGCAGCGAGTTCCGCCGCTTCAAGGACGAGGAAATGCGCGGTTACTGAACCGCGCAGCCGCTGGTTGTGGGGACGAATTCGTTCGCCTTGCGGACGTTGGCGAATAAATTCGCCCCTACAGAAGTGTGCCGTTCTGTCGCCGCTTGAATTCGTTCGCGTCTGGCACGCAGCCGCTTCACGGGGAAATGCGCGGCCGCTGGCTGTAGGGGCGAATTCATTCGCCTTTCGGCGCCGGCGAATAAGTTTGCCCCTACAGAAGTGCGCCGTTCTAGCGACCTTCGAATTCGTTCGCGTCCAGCACGCACTCGCGGCGCAGCACCCGGCGATCCGCCGTCGCCCACTCATCCAGGACCTGCTGGATCAGCGCCTCGTCCGGTCCGGCGATGGCGATCACCCGCAAGGTCTCGTCGGCCGCGACTTCCTCCGGTTGGTGATGATCATGGGGGTGGCCTTCCGAGCATTGCTTGCAGAGGATGCGCACCGAGCGCGACCAGTCCTCGGCGGCGATGCCCTGTTCGCCGAGGCGCGCCAGCAGCTCGTCGACGTCCGCCGGCGCGGCCACCTGCAGCTCGGCTTCGTAGGTGCTTTCGGCCGATGCCGTGAACAGCTCCAGCACATTGAATACCGGGTACTCGCGGCCATTGTGTTCGCGGTAGCCCACCGCCGCGCCGTCGTGCAGCACCACGTCGCCGTGGCAGTAGCCCGACCCGGCATAGGGAATGTTCAGCAGCCGCGCCCGCACCGGATCGATACGGCGGGCCCAGACCACCTCGGCGTCCTCATCCGGGTTGAGGCGCACCGGGGTCATGCCGAAGTCCGACTCGATGGGCGCATGGCCCGGCTCGATGTTCAGGCCCAGGCGTTGCCAGGTGGCGCGGGCGGTACCCCAGTCGCGCAGGGCGGTGGCGGCGATGGCCAGGTTCCAGTTGCTGGCCTCGTCCTCCGGGTCGAAGTCGACGGCGAACTGGTTGTGCCGCTGCGACAGTTGCCAGTTGCCCCGGTACTTGTGGATCAGGCCGATGTTGTAGTGGGTGGTCGGGCGGGCGAAATCCAGCTCCAGCGCCTGGCGGTAGCATTCCAGCGCTTCGTCCTCGCGGCCCTGGTCGGACAGCTCGATGGCTTGTTCGTGCAGCGCTTCGGCAACGTCTTCGGCGGCCATGATGTTCCTCGTTGGGTGATACCGGGCTTCCGGCGATTGCGTGGCGCGCCGGATAAGCCTAGGATGCGCGCCTTCCCTCAACCGACTGCAAAGGAGCCACATCATGCAACAGCTGATCACCCTTTGCAGGTCGCGCCTGGTTTGATCGCTCTCGCCGCTGAACGTTAGCGGTCCGCTCTGCCCGGCTCCGGCCTGCCAATCCGATAGGGTCTGTTAACGCTTCGCCGTGGCCGCGACGGCGCCTGTTTTTGCGCGGAACTGGACGCGAGACGTGAAGTTTGGTCGTCCAAATGAACCGTCGAGCAACGACGTGCCGCGCAAAAACAGGCCCGTCCCTGCGGGTTGCGCGGCAAATGGCGCCAGCCGTCGTTGCAGGACTTGGCAAGGGAATACCATTCCCTGCGTCCTGCGCCTAGCCTGGCGCCATTTGGCGCAGCAACGCGGCTCGCGCCGAAACGTCAACAGACCCTAGTTCTTCGTTTCAACCCATCAGGATTGGACTATGGGCACTTGCATTCGCAATCTGTCCGACGGCGTCGCTTTGATCGCCGCGGACGACACCTGGATCGAAGGAAAAGCGATCCAGCAACTGGAAACCACCGCCCGCCTGCCGGGCATGCAACGGGTCGCCGGCATGCCGGATCTGCACCCCGGACGCGGCTATCCGGTCGGCGCGGCGTTCTTCTCCGTCGGCCGGCTGTACCCGGCGTTGGTCGGCAACGACATTGGCTGCGGCATGGCGCTGTGGCGCACCGATCTAGCGACGGCCAAGCTGCATCTCGACAAGCTGGAAAAACGCTTGGGCGATCTGGATACGGCGCTCGACGACGACTGGCAGGACGCCGTCGCCGCCTTCGGCCTGCCGCCCTGCGGCCACGAGCATTCGCTGGGCACCATCGGCGGCGGCAATCACTTCGCCGAGCTGCAGCAACTCGACCAGAGCTTCGATGACGAGGCGCTGGCAACCCTGGGTATCGACCGCAAGCACCTGCTCCTGCTGGTGCACAGCGGTTCGCGCGGCTTGGGCGAGGCGATCCTGCGCGAGCAGGTCGAGCTGTTCGGCCATGCCGGGCTGGAGACCGACACGGCCGCCAGCGCGCACTACCTGGCTCGTCACGACGGTGCGCTGCGCTTCGCCGAGGCCAACCGCCAATTGATCGCCCGACGCATGCTGGAACGTTTGCGCGCTGACGGCGAGGCGCTGCTGGATATCAACCACAACCTGGTCTCGCCGGCCTGCATCGGCGGGCTCGATGGTTGGCTGCATCGCAAGGGCGCCACCCCGTCCGACCAGGGGCTGGTAGTGATTCCCGGTTCGCGTGGCGATTACAGCTATCTGGTCGAACCGCTGGCCGACGAGCGCAGCCTGCTGTCCCTGGCTCATGGCGCCGGTCGCAAGTGGATGCGCAGCGAGTGCAAGGACCGCCTGGCCGCGCGCTACAGCGTCGAGCAACTGGCGCGCACCGCACTCGGCAGCCGGGTGATCTGCGCCGACCGGGCGCTGATCTACGAGGAAGCGCCGGAAGCCTACAAGGCCATCGACTCGGTGGTCGGTGCGCTGCGCGAGGCCGGCCTGCTGCGGGTCCTGGCGCGGCTGAAACCGGTGCTGACCTACAAGACGCGGGTAGGGTGCTGCCGATGATCCTGCTGCAATTGTCGGCGGCCCAGGGGCCGGAAGAGTGCGCCCTGGCGGTGGCCAAGGCGCTCCAGCGCCTGCTGGCAGAGGCCACCGGGCAGGGCGTCGAGGTGCGCGTACTGGAGCAGGAGGCCGGCGAGCGTGCGGCTACCCTGCGCTCGGTGTTGCTGGCCCTGAGCGGCGCGGGTGCCGAGGCGCTGGCCGATGCCTGGAGCGGTTCGCTGCAATGGATTTGCGCCAGCCCCTATCGGCCGGGCCATAAGCGCAAGAACTGGTTCTTCGGCGGCGCGCGCTTCGCCGCGCCGCCAGCCAGCCTGGAGAGCCAGGTGCGCTTCGAAACCCTGCGCTCGTCGGGGCCCGGCGGGCAGCACGTCAACACCACCGATTCGGCGGTGCGTGCCACCCACCTGGCCAGCGGCATCAGCGTCAAGGTGCAGAGCGAGCGCAGCCAGCACGCCAACAAGCGCCTGGCCCTGGTGCTGATCGCCCGTCGCCTGGCCGAGCAGGCGGAACAGGCCAGCGACGCGCTGCGCGCGCAGCGACGGTTGTCCCACCATCGCCTCGAACGTGGCAACGCCCGTCGCCTGTTCAAGGGCGAGCGCTTCGACGACGTCACCTAGTACGGAAAGCGGCCCGCCCGGGCCGCGATTCCTCGGCGTGCGAAAGCGTTTCGAAGTTGCATCTGCAGGGCGGTCCGGCGCTTGTCAGAACGGCGGGTAGGTTAGGCCGCCGCAATCACCTCGCCATGGTTCTCCGGCTCGATCAGCGCGCGGTGCAGCGCGGCCACGGCGGCGGCGTAGTCTTCCTCGTTGACCACGCATTGCATTTCCACCTGGCGGATCGACTGGTGCACCGCCTGGATGTTGATGCCCGCCTCGGTCAGAGCGGCCATGGTCTTGGCCAGGATGCCCTTGACCTTCAGATCCGAGCCGATTGCCGAGACGATGGCGACGTTGTGCACGGTGACTTCGGCGGCCGGGTAGCGCTCCTCGATCAGCCGCGCGGCGCGGTCGATCAGCTTGCGCGAGCCGGAGGCGTAGTAGGTGATGCTGTTGGCGTCGGAGTCCTTGTTCACCACGTACAGGCGCAGTTGCTTGAGCAGCTTGGTGATCTCCATGTCGTAGCCGACATCGCCGAGCATGTCCTGATCGAACACTTCGAGGCCGAAGACATCCTTGCGCCCGGCGATGATTTCCACGCAGGGCCGCTCGCTGCGGTAGCTCTGGCTGATCAGCGTGCCGGCGTGCTCGGGCTCGAAGGCGTTCTTGATACGCAGCTCGACACCGGCACGACGCAGGGTCTTGGCCGCGCGCGGGTGGATCGCCTCCATGCCGAGGTTCGACAGCTGGTCGGCAACGTCATAGTTGGTGCGGCCGATGGTCACCACGGTGTTCTCGCCGACCAGCTTGGGGTCGGCGCTGGAGAGGTGGAACTCCTTGTGGATGATCGCCTCGCGGGCACCGGTGGCAGCGGCGATCTGGGCGAAGGTGATCTCGCTGTAGCCGCGGTCGAAGGTGTTCATCAACCCTTCGCTGCAATGGGTGTAGCCGGTGGCGACGGCCAGTTCGCGGGACAGGTCGACGTCCTCGAAGCGGCTGCGGATCATCGCCTCGAACGCCAGCGGCGCCTCCAGGTGCCAGCCGGTGAGGTCGACCAGCTTGGCGTTGACCCCGCGCTGCTTGAGCGCCAGCACGGTGTTGAAGGCGCTGTGGGCCTCGCCGAGGGAGGCGAGCATTTCACGCACCTTCATCAAGTGCTCGGTGAGTTGGAAGTGGCCGTAGGCGCAGAGTCGCTGCAGGCTGAGCATGCACTGGCCGGCATCGGCGATGCGCGATTCGACGAACTGGTTGGCCGCCTGGCGCTCGAAGGCGCTGGGGAACAGCTCGGCGTTCTTCGCCAGCATGCGTTGGCGCACGGCCTCCAGCGCATCGCGCCAGGCCTCTTCGCTGCGTGCGTCGGCGAAGCGCTGGTAGACGCCGGGTTCGCCGGTCTTCTTGTGCTCCAGCAGCAGGTTGGTGATGCCGCTGTAGGCGGAGACCACGAAAATCCGCTGGTACAGCTGGTTGCCCTGGCGCGGGCCGATGAGGATGTTGTTCAAGACTTCTTCGAAGCGGCTCATGGACGTGCCGCCGATCTTTTCTACGGTATGCATGTAGGCGTCCAGTCGTAGGTGAATGCTTCCCTGGGCCGGCAAGCGCCGGCCAAAGAGCGAAGGCAGGCCCGCCGCGGGCCTGCGAGGTCGATCAGAGGTACTGCTGCGGCTGGATGTCCAGCGCGGTGAAGTCCTCGCGCTCGGCGACGAAGGCCGGGCGTGGCGCGTGGGCGCAGAAGGGTGCCTGTACGGCGTTGTCCACCTGGTTGTAGACGTAGAACAGGTTGCTGCGCGCGCTGGGCGTGATGTTGCTGTTGGAGCCGTGCAGGATGTTGCTGTCGAAGAACACCACGCTGCCGGCCGGGCCGAGCGCGGTATCGATGCCGTAGCGGCTGGCCATTTCGCTCAGGCTGTTGTCGTCCGGCACGCCGAACTGCTGCTTGCGCAGGGACTCTTCGTAGTGGTTCTCCGGCGTGGCGCCGACGCAGCGCACGTAGTGCTTGTGCGAGCCGGGGATCAGCAGCAGCGGGCCGTTGTGCGGCTCGTTGTCGGTGAGCAGGATCGAGCAGCTCAGTGCGCGCATGCGCGGCATGCCGTCCTCGACGTGCCAGGTCTCGAAGTCCGAATGCCAGTAGAACTCCTTGCCGGTGAAGCCGGGCTTGAAGTTCATCCGCGACTGGTGCACGTACAGCTCGCCGCCGAGGATGAAGCGGGCGATACCGGCGATGCGCTCGTCGCGGGCGACGCGGGCGAATAGCGGGTTGTCCTTGTGGATGGCGAACACCGAACGCACCGCGCCGCTGTCCGGCTCGGCGATGGTCTTGCCGGACTCCGCCACCGCCGGGTCGCGGCGCACGCGGTCGAGCTCCCGGCGTAGCACCGCCACTTCCTCGGCGCTGAACACGTCATGCATCACCAGATAGCCGTCACGCTCGTAGCGCTCGATCAACTCCGGGGCGATGGGCGCGTTCTCCAGATCGCGGCGGTAGACCACCGGGTCCTGGCGTTCCTTCCAGCTCGGTTCGTCGTGCTGGCGCGAGGGGTATAGGTCGGTTTGCTCAGGGGTCACGCGTCGATTCCTCCCTTGTGGCCTGATTCAGGCGACGGTTTCGGCCTCCAGCGGGTACACGCCGCTTTCGTCATGGACTTCCTTGCCGTTGAGCGGCGGGTTGAACACGCAGGCCATCTTCATTTCGCTGAAGCCGCGCAGCAGGTGCTCGTCGTGCTTGTCGAGGATGTACAGGGTGCCGGGCTTGATCGGGTAGACCTTGCCGTCGGCCAGGGTCTCGATCTCGCCCTCGCCGCTGATGCAGTACACCGACTCCAGGTGGTTCTGGTACCAGATGTGGGTCTCGGTGTTGGCGTAGATGGTGGTGATGTGGAAGGAGAAGCCCATCTTGTCGTCCTTGAGCAGCATGCGCGTGCTCTCCCAGGTCTCGGTGACGATTCGGCGGCTGGACTGCTCGCAGTCGTTGAGGGTGCGTACGATCATTTTTCAATTCCTCAAGAGGCTTGGTTGCAGGCTGTGTGAAAACTACTGCGCTCGGTTATGCGGCGTTAAAAACAGGCTCGGAATGCTCATTTACAGCTCGTAAACTCCGCTTCCTCGCCTGTTTTTGCCTTGCCTAACCTTCGCTCGCTACGTTTTCACACAGCCTGTTCGCGGGCCTGGTCGGACATCACGGCGGCGAAGGCCGCGTCGAGAATGCCCATGGCCTTGTCGATCTGCTCTTCGCTGATGGTCAGCGGGCACAGGCACTTGACCACCTCGCTGTGGGCGCCGCTGGTTTCGATCACCAGACCGTGCTCGAAGGCGTGGCGGCAGATGGCCGAGGCGGTGTCGCCGTCCGGGCAACTGATACCGACCATCATTCCGCGGCCTTTGACGAACAGCGAGTCGGGGCCGTAGCGGCGCACGATCTTGTTCATGCCGTCGGCGATGCGCTTGCCCTTGGAACGCACGCTGCGGGCGAACTCGTCGTCGCGCCAGAAGTGCTCCAGGGCGGCGGCGGCGGTGACGAAGGCGTGGTTGTTGCCGCGGAAGGTGCCGTTGTGTTCGCCCGGCTTCCACTGGTCCAGCTCGCGGCGCAACAGCAACATGGCGAACGGCAGGCCGAAGCCGGACAGCGACTTGGACAGGGTGATCATGTCCGGCTTGATGCCCATCTCTTCGAAGCTGAAGAAGGTGCCGGTGCGGCCGCAGCCGGCCTGGATATCGTCGACGATCAGCAGCATCTCGTGCTTGCGGCAGAGCTTCTCCAGCTTGCGCATCCATTCGGCGGATGCGGCATTGAGACCACCTTCGCCCTGCACCACCTCGACGATCACCGCGGCCGGCTTGTCGATGCCGCTGCTGGGGTCGCTGAGCAGTTTGTCCATCATGGCGATGGTGTTGACCTTGTCGCCGAAATAGTTGGCGTAGGGCATGCGGCTGACGTCGGTCAGCGGCACGCCGGCGGCACCGCGATGATGCTGGTTGCCGGTGGCGGCCAGGGCGCCGATGGTGCAGCCGTGGAAGCCGTTAGTGAAGCTGATGATGTTGTTGCGTCCGGTGACCTTGCGCGCCAGCTTCAGCGCCGCTTCCACCGCGTTGGCGCCGGTCGGGCCGGTGAACTGCATCAGGTAGTCCATGCCGCGCGGCTGCAGGATCAGCCGGCTGAAGGTTTCGAGGAAACGCTCCTTGGCATCGGAGTACATGTCCAGGCCATGGGTGAGGCCGTCGTTGCCGATGTAGTCGAGCAGCGCCTGCTTGAGCACCGGGTGGTTGTGCCCGTAGTTCAGGGTGCCGGCGCCGGCGAGGAAATCGATGTAGTGCTTGCCCTCGCGGGTGATCAGCTCCGCGCCGCGCGCTGTTTGGAACACCACGGGGAATGAGCGGCAATAGCTCCTGACGGACGATTCGTTCTGTTCGAAGAGTTTCATGCGGTCTCCTTGAGGCTTTTTTCCAAGACGGGGGCCAAGACAGGGGCGTTGAACGGGCCGGCGCGGTAGAGCACTTCGTCCTCGTGCTGGCCGGCGAAATGCACGGCGCGGGAGAACAGGGTGCGGGTCTGGTAGTCGACGCCGAGGCGGGCGAAGGCCCGTTTGAACAACGCCTGGGAAGCGCCGTTGTCAGGCGAAATGGTGGTTTCCAGGTAGCGAACGCCATCGGCGGCGACGCGCTCGGTCAGTGCCAGCAACATGCGCAAGGCCAGGCCCTGGCCGCGCAGGGAGGCATCCACCGCCACCTGCCAGACGAACAGCGTGTCGGCGCGCGCGGGCGGACGGTAGCCGGAGATGAATCCCACCAGTTGACCGTCGGCGTTCTCGGCGGCAATGGCGGTATCGGCGAAGTCGGAGCATTGCAGCAGGTTGCAATACACCGAGTTGGGGTCCAGGGGCTGGCAGCGAGCTACCAATTGGTGAAGCGAGTGTCCGTCGCCGTCGGTTGGGCGACGGAGTGTGACGGGAGCAAAACTCAAAACAAAATCCTTGAAGTTGTGCGAATCCCTATTAGGGTAAACATAGCGGGAAAATTTTCTCAACCCGAACTCCGGATATTCGCCGTGCTCAAGCACCGTGCACTGGCGTGCAGCGCCTTAGTTACGGGGGCTGCAACTATCCTATTGAAATTTTCGAAAGAAGCGATTCGCGGGGTAATTCACCGAGCATCGCTGGCGAAGTTCATCGTGCAGTCAGAATAGTTGCACGATGATGGCCGGTCGGAGTCAGTGAAAGACCCTGGTGGAATTCATGTAGCCCAGTAAACATGAGGGTTTTAGCGATGATCCTGGCGTTCGGATATGCCGTCTGGAGTACTGCCGAATAGCGGTGTTATTCACGGGCAGATATTTGCGAATATCCGGAAAAATATGCGCACGGAGAACTCGCCGGTCAGCGCCTGGCCAGGCTGCGGTATGGGGCGATAAATAGATGATATATGTCAGGTAAATGACAGGGTGGAGCCGGCGAATCAATCGCTAATTGAGGCGCTAATTGTTTCGCTGATCAGCGCCCACTGCAGGCCAGGCAATCGTCGCTATCGTGCGGATATATAGCCGTTATTTCGGCGCAAGTTGCGGACGTTATGGCGCCGGCTCGCGGTCGTGCGAACCGGCGGATCGAGTCGTTTACTCCCACAGCCACTGCTGGGAATCGCCGCCGTGGTAATTCCACAGATGGGCACGCTGGCCTTGGCCCCAGAACGGGTCCTTGATATCCAGCGCCATGCCCGGTGCGTGGGCCGGTCGCAGCGAGTTGTTGCTGCCGCGCTGCCAGACCTGGTTGGCGCCGTCGTGGCAGCTCCACAGAACCACCCGCGTGCCCTTGCCGGTGCCGCCACCGGAGACATCGGCGCACTTGCTCGGGTCCATCTTGCTGTGCAGGCGCCCGGCGGCGTCCTGGTACCACAACTGGCTGTCGGCGCCGTGGCAGCTCCACTGGTGGATCTCGGTACCGTTGGCGGTGCTGCGGCCTTCCAGGTCCAGGCAGTAGCCCTTGCCGTTGCGTAGCTTGCGATAGACCGGAGCCGGCGCGGGCAGGGCAACGAGGCTGGGGTGGTCGTTCGGCACCCAGTGGCCTTCCTGCTGCCGGTCGGAGTAGGCCAGCCACACCTCCACTTCGCGGCCCACATTCAGCTTGTGCTGCATCAGCTGCACGTTCTGGTAGCCGTTCTTCGGTACCGCGAAATGGTAGTCGCCACCGAATTCCGCCTGGCACAGCGCCTCGCCCTGGGTCCAGATTCCAGGTGTCCCGGTGATGCGCCAGTTGCCGGCGCCATCGCGACAGGCGAAGGGCGCCTGGCGCTGGCAGTCGATATCGTTGAAGCGGCCATCGGCGCGCTGCTGGGCGCAATGCTCGTTGCCGGCATAGTTGTTCGGCTCGTCGCGGCCCCAGCTCCAGATATGCGCCGCCATGCGCGAGTCGAACGGCTGGATATGATCGAGGCCGATGATGCCGATGCCGCACTGGGTCAACTCCGCCATGCGCCGCGCATCGATGGCTGGCGGTGGGTTGCCGAACAGCTTGGACAGCTGGGTGCCATCCTCGTAGATGCGCATCAGGTTGCTCTGGATATAGGCGGTGCTGTAGCTGTTGGTGCGGCACGCCGGATAGGCCTGGAAGGTGTCGTTGTCGGTCGGGTAGCCGTAGTTGTATGCGCTGGCCGCCCAATTGCCGTGGCTGCAATTGCCGCCGACGATCAGCACCTGCTTGCCGGCGTTCAGCACCTCGGCTCGGCTAAGGTTCATCGGCAGGCTGCGGCAACTACCGGGGCGATAGAGCAGGTCGCCGATCTGCGCATTCAACTCGTTCAGCGCACGGTCGTACTGCCCATCCATGTGATCCTCGATGTACAGCAGCAGCACTTCCTGACGATTGGCCGGCTGGCGCAACCAGCTGCCGATCTCCGCCAACCCGTCCTTGAAGCGCCGGTCGAAGGGGCTGCAGCCGGTGTGATTGTCCTGCCCATGGCAGAGCAGCAACTCCTTGCTGAAGGCGTTCCCGAGGGTGTAATGCACATCCAGTTCGATCCCGCGAATGCCCAGGTCGAGCTGCTCGGAAAGGCTCAATTGCTGGTTAGGGTCCCAGTAGCTGCCGAGGTTCTGGTAGTGCTTGGAGTTATAGGCGTTATGGGCATGCAGAAAGCTGGCGCTGCCCAGCGGACTGCCCAGGTCCAGCAGACGCTGCAGCGATAGCGCGCGGTATTCCCAGCTCTGCCGGTAGCTGTCCACCTGCGGATTGGCGAAAGCCGGGAGGCCGAGCAGGCACGCCAGGCCCAACACGAGTGCACGGAAAGGCGACATGAGACGACTCCATCCTTGTTGTTTTGGGGAGTGCGAAACGGTACGAGTCAGGGACTTTAGCAAATAGCCAAGAGGCGCTTGCGTGAGGGGGCGCAGCTGCTCTAGACCGGGGTTTTTGGCGCCGGCGCGGTGCTGCGGGGAACTGCCCGGAGGGCTCTAGGACGCGGCTTGCACCACACCGTCCGGCGCGCCAGAACTAAAAGCTGGAAAGCTTGGCGAGTTGCTACTTGCTTGGCTGTTCGTGTCTAGCGGGAGGGTGGTGCGGTAACAATCGCTCGCACGCTATGCGAGCCAGATCGATTCGTTGGTGCATTCAGGGCTGGAAGCTACGCAGCTTCTCCAGCGTATAGCCCAGGGGCGGCAGAGCGTGCGAAAGACGCTGGAGGTGTGCGGCGAACGTCTTCTTTGGCCCTCGTAGCGCAATGAAGATGGCATCTCCATCATCCAAACGAATCGCGATGCCGCGCTCGCGGCAGAAGACCCAGCCCATCTGCTTGAAGGGAGCAACCGAAACGATCCTGCTGCGTGCGACCCAGTCCCGGACCTGTTCCATGGCTCCATTGCGGTTCGGTGCTTGCTTGCGTAGCGAGATGCCATCCTTCTGAAAAGTGACACTTAGATCGTACTCATCCTCGCAGACGGGCTCCGGCGTGGTGACCCACTTGATGAAGGCGCCAGCCAGCCCGACGAACACGGCCACCCCCAGCAGTAGCGGTAGCTCTTGCTTGCGGTAAACCACGTTGGCGAGCGATATCAGAAAGAGTGCCCCTGCCACCCAGGAAATATGTGCCTGGGTCCATTCGAACCGGGGGCGCGGGAATCCTCGATCAGCCTCGCCGATCAATACCTTCTCGATCTCGCTGCTCAATCGAAACGCGTTCTTTTCTGCCTGCTTTTTAGCGCGGGCAGAACGGGCGGTTGCTGTCGACATGTGGCTGGGGTCCGGCGTGATGACGGGCTTCGGTTCGAGAATCGCTGCCTCGGGAGGCAGCGATTGGCATGAACGGCTTATTGTGCGCTCGCTTGCAAATCCAGCGTTAGATCGAGCGACTTCTTCGTTGCCGACATCAGCAGCCAGCCCAACGCGATGGCGCCCAGGGTGACGGTGATCTGCACCTCGAACGAGATCACCCCCGCCCATTTCAGAACGATCGCCACCAGGCTGGCCAGCGCAGCACCGGCGACCGCCACCATGCTGACCATGCCCGCGCTGCTGAGGGACTGGAACCTGGCGCTTTCCTCTGGCGTCAGCGCCAGCGACTGCTTGCAGTTTTCGCAGCTAATGCAGGAGTTGCTCAGGAGGGTGGTGAGCTGCTCCTGCACCAGCCCGAAGGTGGCCTGGCAGTTGGAGCAGGCGCCTTGGATTGTCGATGTATCGGTCATTCGCTTGTTCATCCTTGATTGGAGGTGCGGGTAGGCCTGCATTGGCCTGGGTGGGTTATCAGGTTGTAACCGGACGAGGCCCGTCAATGCGGAGCGCAGCGATTTCCTGCTGCGCAGCCAGGAGTTGCATATCGATCCGGTCGACACCGGGCAGCGAGCAGAGCCGTTGCACATCCTGAAGGACCAGATGAAGCGGCCGGAAGGTATTGATCAACAGATGCGGCGTTTCGCCCGAGCGGAAGTCTTGATCCGATATTGCCGCCAGCGATGAGTCCCTATGCGTGCCTCATGCACCACTTTCGATTCCAGAACAATGGACTCGATTTGCGAAAACGGAATGCGAATATCAGTTGAAAGCTCCGGGTACTGACCGCAAGTAAAGGTCAGCAGCAGGCCGCCTTGTTCTGCATAGGCTTCGGTCCTGTCTTCAGGAATCCCGCGTCCAAGAAGGTATAGGACCACAAGCGGCAAAATAGGCGTGGTAAGTGCCGCTATTCCTACTAGCCAATCGCGCTCGGTTATCAAGCCAAATATGAATAGCCCCAGCGAAACCAGCGCACTTGCCAGGGCAAGCTTTCCATGATGGTTGCCAGGTTGGCGCACCAGCGGCTCAAGGCACTTGAACTCGGCATCGGTGAAATGAACGTTGTTAGCAAAAAGCCGAATCCGATTCTGCCCCACTGCGATCCCTCGACAAAGAACATCTACTCGCCCGACAAACCAGCGCTTGGTGGTCGAGTTATCCAGTCTGGTAGTTTACGTGCTCGGCCATGATATTGGGGCGCTGGAGGGTATCGATATTGGCGATGCGCTCGATCATTTCCTGAATTTTTCTCTTGAACGTGACGTCGTCCATATCGCGCCAGTAACGGGGCTCGCGGCCGGTCTGGCGGTCGTGCTCGGCGGTGGTGGGGTCGAGGTGGCGGAAGGCTTCCAGCTCCGGCGTGTCCGGCAGGGGGTGGCTGATATCCATATAGTTCTGCAGGTAGTCCCAGAGGGCGCAGGGTGCGGAGGTGCTGCCACTGGGGGCGACGAAGTTGGCCATATTGATCCAGATATCCCGGTAGCGGTGCACGATGCACAGCACATTGTTGGGCAGGCCCTGGCGATCCGGAGAGACGGTGATATAGGCGTCGAATTCGTAGAAGGGCGCGACCTTCTCGCCGATGGTGCCGTTTTTCTTGTATTCGCCGTTGTTGTCGTAATCGAAGACTGTGACCAGTCCGGTGCGGCGATTGAACTCCCACAGCGGGCCTCGGGACGCTTTGATCCAGAGTTTGGGGAAGTGGTTTATTACAAGCCAGCCTACCCCCCCACATAACCAGTAACGGAAGAATCATGTAGAGAAAGGTTTCTATCAGTAAGGTAAACAATCTTTCTAGCCAATTCGGCTCACTATAGTTAATAACTAGTAGCGCCGAGAAAAGCATGACAGGGGTAATTATTATGGTCCCCCCCTTTCCAAATACCTGCATATATATCCAAAATTTTGAACTTGCCGGTAACTGGGCATGCCTGATTTTTTCGTTGTCAAGGCGAGCATGCAGATCCAAATGCTCCAGTAGCTTGGGAACGTATGTGCCTTGTTCCAGCTGCTCGGCCTTTTCCTTTTTAACGGCTTCCACCAGGCGCAGGTCGCTGGGCTTGGCATTGTTCAGTACATCGAGTGGAACC
The DNA here is from genome assembly GCF_057128665.1 of Zestomonas ipomoeae. Lineage (NCBI taxonomy): Bacteria > Pseudomonadati > Pseudomonadota > Gammaproteobacteria > Pseudomonadales > Pseudomonadaceae > Zestomonas > Zestomonas ipomoeae. Next base: position 6,694 of record NZ_JBSKHQ010000004.1, on the reverse strand, counting down.
AGATCCTGAGTATTGCCCCAGGGCAGGCGCATACTGCCGAAGCGGCGCAGCCAGGGCTGTTTGCTGGCCGGCGGCTGGTCGGGAATATGTTCCGGGCTGTAGGCGCCGGGGCTGTAGAAGACATCAGGATTCGGCATGGGTCTTCTCGTCGGCCCAGAAGGGAAGGTCGGTGGTCTTGACGTTCGGGGCTGGCGACTTGCCGTTTCTGATCGGCTGGGCCGCAGCCCGAATAAGCGTCAGCGCAATCTGGGGCCGTGCTTCCCGGATTGCTCAGCCACCGTAGCTCACATGTCGGGCCATCAGGTTGGGGCGGCTGAAGGTGTCGATCTGGGGAATGCGCTCGGTCATTTCCCGCACTTTGGCCTTGAAGGTGTCGTCGTCCATGTCCCGCCAGTAGCGCGGTTCGCGGCCGGTCTGGCGGTCGTGCTCGGCCGTGGTGGGGTCGAGGTGGCGGAAGGCTTCCAGCTCCGGCGTGTCCGGCAGGGGTTTGCCGATATCCATGTAGTTCTGCAGGTAGTCCCAGAGCGCGCAGGGTGCGGAGGTGCTGCCGCTGGGGGCGACGAAGTTGGCCATATTGATCCAGATATCCCGGTAGCGGTGCACGATGCACAGCACATTGTTGGGCAGGCCCTGGCGATCCGGAGAGACGGTGATATAGGCGTCGAATTCGTAGAAGGGCGCGACCTTCTCGCCGATGGTGCCGTTTTTCTTGTATTCGCCGTTGTTGTCGTAATCGAAGACAGTGACCAGTCCGGTGCGGCGATTGAACTCCCAGAGTGGGCCTCTGGAGGGTTTGATCCAGAGTTTAGGAAAGTGGTTTATTACGAGCCAGCCTATTCCCCATATTATTAGCAGCGGCAGGATAGAGCAGAGGAATACATTGAATAAAATATGCAGTAGCTCGGGCAGCCAGTCCGCGCGTTTGTAGTCAGCGGATAATATAAATGAGATTATTATTATTGGTGACATGAGTATCGTTCCACCTTTTCCAATTATCTGCATATATATCCAAAACTTTGAACTTGCAGGTAGCTGGGCATGCCTAATCTTTTCGTTATCAAGGCGAGCATGCAGATCCAAATGCTCCAGTAGCTTGGGAACGTATGTGCCTTGTTCCAGCTGCTCGGCCTTTTCCTTTTTAACGGCTTCCACCAGGCGCAGGTCGCTGGGCTTGGCATTGTTCAGTACATCGAGTGGAACCAGATCCTGAGTATTGCCCCAGGGCAGGCGCATACTGCCGAAGCGGCGCAGCCAGGGTTGTTTGGTCGCCGGCGGCTGGTCGGGAATATGCTCCGGGCTATAGGCATCGGGGCTGTAGAAGGCATCAGGATTCGGCATGGGTCTTCTCGTCTGCCCAGAAGGGAAGGTCGGTTGCGTTGAAGTCTGGGGCGGGCGACTTGCTTGCGTCCGCCTTGCCGTTTCTGATGGGCGGTGGCGGGAACAGCCAAACGAGCGAGCCGGGGCGTCCGCCTTTTTCACCTCCGTCCAGTGCCAGGCGGAATTGTGCCCGTACCTGCCATTCATGATGAAGGCTGGTGTCACGCGCATTACCGGTCCAGGGGCGGGCGGGGGGCGTATTCAGGTAGTACGCGCGGCCTTCGGGCAGTGGCCGCTCCTCACTCGAAGGTTCGTGCACCTTGATCAAGGGCCCGTAGGCGTCGCCATTGCCGCGATAGCGTACTTCGCTGGTGCGCAGACGACAGTGCGCCATGATACCCACCTCGCCCAAATGGGCGAGCATGCCAGGCAGGTTGCTGGAAATGCGGATGCGGGTATTGGCGCTGGTCAGCTTGCGCAGGTCGGGGTCCTGATTCATATCCAGCTTGGCATCGGGTTGGTAATAGGGGTTGCGCTCGATGGCGATGCGGATAGCGACAGGGTCTCCTGCGCGTCGCCCAGAAAGCCGAAGCCCCGTTAACCCCGGTGCACATTGTCGAAGTCGTCAGCCCTGGGCGTGGCCTGGATGCCCTTGGCTTCCTGGCTGCGGTAGTAGGCTTCGATGCTGAGCGAGGGGTCTATGGCGGCTTCGACGATGCAAGGCTTTTGCTGCCAGGGATAGGCGTCGACGCGCTTCATGCGCTCGCCGCGTCCGCGCTTTTCCCAGGTTTTGTAACTCATGTCGCGCCAATGGCGTGGGTTGCGTCCAGTCTTGCGGTCGTGCTCGGCAGTGGTGGGGTCTAGGTGGCGGAACTGTTCGAGGATGGGCAGATCGGGCAGCGGCTGGCTGACATCCATATAGCGTTGCAGGGTATCCCAGAAGGCCAGGCAATCCTTCAGGCGCATGCCCATGGACTGCACCCGGGCGCCGAGGAAGACCTTGTTGCCGGTATAGCGGTGGAACAGCCAGAGCGCATGGCTGCCGCCGCCGTAGCGGTCGGGACGGTATTCCACGACTGGGTCGAATTCGTAGAAGGGCGCGACGAAGGGTTTACGAAAGCGCCGGGCGAAGCTGAGCATGCCGGTCTGACGGTTGAAGGCACTGCCATCGTGCTGAAACAGACGCAGATAGGTGACGAGCAGGAAGTCCCAACCGATCCAGCCCATAAAGATGCATGTGGCCATTAGAGCGCACATCAAGAAAAGCAAAAAGCCATGCTCATCCGTTTGATAGTTGGCAAAGGAAAATATTAAAGCGGCGGCCAATCCGATCCCGACTTGAGTCAAATAGCCATGATGATTCTTTTTATTTTTCCCTATGAGCCAGGAGCTCAGAAAAACCATTGATAGTGAGAAGAGCACCACTAGCAGCTCTGCTAATAAATCAAGGTTATCATTTTTTATATGCATTGATGGGACGGTGAATAGCCAGAACAACCAAGGCCAGAAAATAAGACAAGTTGCCTTTAAGAACGGAACTAAGATCAGGAATGCGCTGAGATTTTCGAAATTCCAGCGTTGGTGGTTGACGAACAGCTTGGTATCACCGTCTTTCTCGAGATGATGCAGATAGCCCGCCACTTGGGGGTTCAGATACTGGTCGGTATCCTGCCAGGGCTCCAAGTGGGCGTAGTGGCCCCAGCGAAGCGGGGTGCGTAGCAAGCCGCCGAGGTCGCCGTGACGGTTGGTAGGGGGGAGCGGCGGCAGGGCTTCGGCGCGGTAAGCGGCGGGGCTGTAGTAGTCGCTAGAGTCAGGCGAGGTCTGAATGTTCATAGAGGCTGAAAGTCGCTCTGCTTGATGCACCAATAGGGCGCTTCTTCTTCTGTATCGTTCGATCGTGGCGCGAGGCGAGGGTCGTATGGCTTCCAGCTGCGCGGCGCAGGTTGCGGGAGGATTAAATTCTTATACTCCGGAAACAAGTCGTCAGCACGGCATTGCAATTCGCTCAGATGAAATTGAGCGCAGACTCGCAGGGCATAGCGGAAGCTGTAGCCCGGGACCCATTCTGGTGGGTATTGCCGGCCCAGAACGAACAACACGCGGGTACCATCCATGACGAGCGGTCCCAGTTTCTCTCTCGGGATGTTGCGTGGCGGCTTTCGATAGTCCCACCCTCTACCATATGTGAGCTCTGCGCGACGCTCCCACGCGTGCAGAATAAAGCTTTGACCATTTGGGTATTGGCTGAGCAGGGCCGATTCCAGTTCTACGACCCAATCCAAAGCATCGAGATTCACTTTATGACGCGTGGTGGCTTTTTTCACTTCTAGCCGCTCTTCCTTCGGCGCTTTGGCGAACCAATCGCTTACGCGCGCGATACGTATCTGGGGCTGACCGAGCGTGCCGAGGAGTTGCTGATAGGCTAGGTGCGGATCATTCATCTGTGGGTGGCGCTGCTTGCTGCCGAAAGGACCGTGCTTGACCGCCTGCTCTGCCGGGCTGTCCGCCAACAGAGCGGCAGCGGCTAGACCGCCGACGAACAGGCCGAGGCCGACTGCAATGGTCAGCGGTCCTCCAAGCAAACCCAGGCCGTACAGTGCCCAGGAGGCGGCACCGGCAAAGGCCAAGCCGCCATAGGCCAGAGCTTGGTCGTCCTCGCCGTCACGGTAGGCGCGGTAGCCGTCCCAGCTGAATAAAACCGCTGTCAGGGCCATGCCGCCGACATTGCCGATACGGGAATAGCTGATTAGGCTGCTGCCGGAGCGCTGCCTCAGAATGCTGGCCCAGCGTTCCGATTGAATATAGAAACCCTTCTTTTCCCAGAACGTATACCAAGAGGTCCCCGTCTTGCCGAACGCTTCGAGTACTCGAAGCGCCGTAGTGTTAGCGGCTATGGATAGATCGGTTACAGCACTCAGTGCACCAGTTCGAAAACGCCATGGCTCTGCACTCTTTAATTCCCTTGCTCCAATCGTATTCGCATACAAACTAAATGCCGCACATACCGTTGCCAGTGCCGGCAATCCGGGGGCGGTGCTGAGGGTCTCAAGCTTGCCGAGGTGCGGCGCTATATTCCTGATCTTGGCGAACTGTGCCACTACCGGGTCGTCTGCAGGGGCGGCGATAACTAGGATATGGCCGAGTTCGCGGCGCGCAAAGTTCTGGCGGGAAAAGCCTAGCCGATTGGCTTCTTTGCCGCTGGTGGTAGCGACAGTGCTGCCGTCCTTGGCCTCAAGGTTAGCGTATAGGTAGTTATCTCGGGTAAGGGTTTGCCGCTCGGTGGGGGTAAGACCGAAACTCAGGCCGCCGCCATGTACACCCAGTATCACCAGATTTTGGTTCAAGGCTTCGGCTTGAGTGATTAGTTTCAAGCCATCGGCCTGGCTGTGCAGCTGCTTGAGCAGATTGAAGCTTGGGACGAAGAGACGATCAAGTTTTATCTGCGTGAGCTTTGCATTCTGCTCGATGCTCTTCAGCACCAGGGCACTGCTACGGATGTAGTCGCCCAGTAGTTCGTCAATGCCTAGGAGCAGGTTCTGCGCCACATAGGCTTGACCGAAGAAACCCAGGGAGCAGAGGCCGACCCGCTCGGGCTCCGCTTCGGTTTTTGGAGTGGCTTTCTTTTTCAGGGCATCCAGGCGCTTCAAGGTATCGGAGCGTTGGTCCGGCGCTTGGGGAAGCAGGTTGCGTGTCAACGCATGCTTGCCTTCGGCGAGTTGCTCCGCCAGTTTGAGCGCGTCGCCGATCACTTTCCGGTTTTCCGCTTCAATGCAGTGCGAGTCGCAGGCCTTGGGGGAGCGCAGTGCCTGTTGTATTGCGCTGATAAGCGCATAGGGCTCCAGAAGGCGCTCGTCCGTGGCGTACAGGAAATCGTTGAAGAGGGCGGAACGCGAATTGACCAGTTGGACCAGGCGCTCCTGAATTCCGTAGAGCTGGTTGCGCACAGCTTGGCGCTCGTCGTGCAGAACGGCCTTTTTCAGGGCGCGCAGGTCCAGGTGCTTCACAAACTCGTTGAGTGCGCCCCCGCTAGCCATCGCGTGCTGGTACAGCAGCTCGGCGTAGTGGCCAAAGGGTTGGTGTGGTATCAGCGCGTTCTGCATCTGGAGCAGTTCCATGCACAGGCGTGCTTGGGCCGTGGCATGGCGCAGGCTGAACAGCGGGTCGTCGAGCATCAAGCCCACTAGTTTTGGATTGCCGCGCAGTTGGTATTCAGTCAGCAGGTCTTTCGTGGCCAGGGGCGGCAGCGGGTCGGGGGGCGTCTGGTTCATATGTCCAGCCAGTTCCCTCTGGCGGCTCTCCAGTTGCCCAAGCAGTGAGCCAGCGGGCAGCGCCTTGAGTTGGGGCGTATACAGCGACGGGTCTTCCAGCAGGGTTTCTAAATGCAGTTCCCGAGCGCAGAGGCCCTGGGTGATGTTGGCGATGGGGAGCGCCGGCATGGTTTGGGTCGGCTTCCACTGCTTGGCATCCACCACCGCGGCGGCCCACGCCGGGCGAATATTCTGGCAGCGGTTCTTAATGCGGCCGCTGCTGGCTTCCAGCCATTGGATGTACTCCCAGGTCCAGGGCATTTCGCTGTAGGCCATATAGAGGTCATTGGCTATGTCGCGGCCCTGTAGGATTACCGGTAGGATGATCAGGTGCTGAGTTTTGCCGACGGGATCGCGTTGGTTAGCTTTTCCCCCCTGCTCGGCCATCTTGCGCCAGTGGGAGACGTCCACTTCGGACAACTGTCCTCTGCCGTCGCACTCCAGTTCGCGCCATAACCTGTTTTGCAGGAAAACGTAAATGCGGCCGGGGCGTGGCAGGGCGCCTCTGGGAGCTTCGCTATGGCTGTCGTATCCCGGTAGGCGTGCCATTGGCACCACAGCCAGCAGGGTGTTCTGCTGGATGTTCTCTTCTTCTTCAGTGGTACGGGCGTCGAGCAGGATGGGCAGTTGCAGCTTGCCCCCGTCCTTGCGATCAACATTCAACACGAGACGAGCGCGACGAGTATTTTCATATTCCGTACTTTTGCGGACACCCTGCTCGATGTTTTTATCGTTGAAACTGCTCATGCCTTGTCCTCCGGATCCAGTAGCTCGATTTGTCCGCCCTGTTCCGGGTCCCCCCAGACATCAACAATCAGCATCTCTGGTCCTTTTTTGCCCTGCTCAGGAGGGGCGAGAGGGGTATTAGCTCTGGCCTTTCCGGTTTTTTCCCCAACTGGAGCGGTATCGGCCGGCTTTGGTTTGACCGGCATGATGGGGCTGGCCCCGGAGCCACTGCCACCTGCGCCTCCCGAGTTCACCTTGATCACCGGCCCGACCAGGGTCACGCCGCCGCCGTCGAGTTTGACGAAGCTGCCGCCGCCCTTGAGGGTCAGTTCGCTGCCGGCTTC